>JACDES010000070.1 GCA_013816265.1 Parachlamydiaceae bacterium
CGACCTGGGCTATTTCATGCCGGCCCTTCAGGCCTAACACAAGGAACTTTCCTTAATATTAATAGAACCGTAAAGAAATAAGCAATTCTCATTTTTTTTCTTATTTTGACAGCATTGGTTCAAAGCCAAGAGTTCTCTCTGGTCACTCTGGGCTTTGAACAGACGCTCTACGAGCTAACAAGAAGTCGCTTATACTCATCTGTACCTTCAAAATGATGTGTATATCCCTTCAATACTCGATTAATTTTTTATCAACAATATTGTCATTACTTCAACGCAGTTAAGGTCCTTCCAAATTAATTTTTAAGTTCGATCTCGCACCTGAAATTGATATGTCCATCTTTAATATTTGCTTTCAATTGTGCTGGGGTATAATAAACTGCTGCCTCAGAACTTGCTAACGACTCCCCAAAAATAATATTTTTACTGAGATTTCTTTTTCTTGAATCATATTCAAGATCTCCAATAATAAATTTGTAATGATAATCTAAATCTGTTCTTGCAGGATTACTGAAAGGTTGATTGTTGACTCGTAATTCAATGTATACCCTGTCAACATTTGTAGACCAATGACCGATACCTAATGACATTGTCCTATTATTGAAAAGAGGATGTTTGGTACCCAACAATGGATCAGTTACATGAAATGCATCGCTCCCCACCAGAGCTAAAGATCTCACAATACTGGGGTTATTCATAGGAATACGCCAATAAACATCAGCCTTCTTTTCACTCTGTTTAACAATTGCAAACATTGGAAAATTTCTAATAGATCTCGATTTTCGTGCAGTTGTTTTATTTAAGATATCAATCCATTCTTTTTGTTCTTCTTTAGATAAATGATGCTTAATTGTATTAAATTCCTCGATCTTCATATTTTCAAAGCGTACGCAATCAATCAACCGCTCTCCATCAACACTTTCATTTACAAAATAGCCTAAAGATTTGCTTTGTTCTTTTGCATGTCGATCAAACCGTTTAATCAGGGCATTGAATATTTCAATTTCTGTAAATTCTAAATTATCACTTTTGAGGATGTTAATAAGATATCCCGTCTCTAATGTAAAGAATTGGGGTATTGAAAGAATTTTCTCTTTGCTATTTGCATATTTAGCGCATATTAAAGAAACAAATCTGCTATTTGTATAGGGAACTGATTCCATAAATCTAATGAGTTCTTCCTTAGAAAAGACCCTTTGATTTAACTCCACATAGATCGGCTCATGAATTTTTTCATAAGATAAATAATCTCCTAAAATATATAATTCGTAGAGTTCTTCAAAAGAAAATTTGCTAGATAAAAGATGACTAATATCGAATGTTTCCATTCGATTTACTATTTGCTTACTCCTCAAATCGATAGCGAGCGTCGTATCTGCCTTTGGTTTTTCCTCAGGTTTCTTTGGTTCCTCTGCTTTCGGTTTCTCCGTAACAATCATACCAAAAGTCAGAACCGCCTTTAACTTCGCTAATTCCACTGTTAATGATTTTTGTCCTTCTGCCACCGCATCATTCAACGGATTTTCTACTAGTTTAGCTATCTCCTGGGAAATGCCTTTTATCTTTATAAAAGTGTTATAAAAATCATTTAAATATTGATTTTCTTTTATCACCATGAGGAGGTCGGTGTGCTCGGCCGTTACAATCCCTAAAATTTTATTATTAAATTTTTTATATTCTAATTTAATTTCATTAATTATATTGATAGCAAGCACATCTTTTTTCTGTGCTATTTTTATCAACCCCTCATACAGATCGATTAGTTTTTTAATTTCCGAATTAATTGCAATGTCAAATTCTTGATTTACCATGTCTTCAAGCACATACATAGTCGTTAAATTAATAACAATTTTACTCAACGACTCTTTTAAATCTTCAACAACGAATGTCAATTTATTATTTATCTTAAAGTCCAAATATTTATTAAAAATTAATTGATTTTCACTAGACTCAATCTGGTTATATCTTTCTTTTATAGCTTCAAAAGTAAAAGACTCCCCCTTATCAAGTGCAGTTTTGGATTCAGTTAAAAAACTGATCATTGATTCTAACGATTCTTTGAAAACCGTTGTATGGCCAAGAAACTCTTCCTCTTTTGTAATCGCATTCAATTTTTCTTTGACACCAACAAATTTTTTCTCAACATCATTTAAATGATCCGCAATCTGCTTAAAAATAGGGTCTAAAGCAACAAGTTTCGTATTTAGTATCTTTATTAAATTATCAATCATCATTTTGGTTTTTTCTTTGAATAACTGATGATCTTTTACAAAAAATAATAAATACCTTATCGACTTCTCTGAAATTTGAAGTCCTTTCCCATTAGAACTAAAGTCAATTTTATGAACTAAGTGTCTCTCTTTCGTGGGTTGCAAGCAATTCAGATTTTGAAAATAAGGAATCGACTGCTGAAGATATTCTAAATTTGTAAATAGACTTTTTCCATTACTACAAACAATTTCTACGTTGAGACCTTCGTCTTGGCCCTTTTTTTGAATCTCAACTAATTTGGTGTTTAATGGATTTAATTCGACTTCTTTTGCGATTTTATACGCTTTGACCTTCACGCCCACTTCTTGGCTTTTGACAAGCTGAAAATCTAAAACATCTTGAGATGCTTTTTTATTTTTTGCTTTCATCACATCAAGCGCTTGATCGACTTCATCTTTGATTTTATCTGCTTTAGATTGTGCTGCCGCAACAAGTTCATTCCCACGTTGACTTGCATCGACCTCTTTCCTGTCAATCTCTTGCTTGCGACTCTCCAATGCATCTAATTCTAGCTGATTTCCTGTGTTATTTTGGCTAATTTGTGTATTTATCGTTTTTAAAGATAAAAGAAGATCATCAAAAACTCGCTGAACACGTTTCTGATTTTTGGGTTTAATTTTTGATATAAGACGCATGCCAAGATTCTGTACGGATGTTTCCTTTTTAATAGCAAATTCGGCATTCTCACGAATGAAAGCAAAAACATCAAGGATGACCTGCTCACGTCGATTAGAAAAGAAATTTTGAAACCATCTAATAAGCGATACAAAAAAATTCGTTTTTCCGCTTCTGATAAGTGTGTAGCGATTTTTTACTTTTTTATATGTAATTTCATTGATGTTCTTGACGGCCTGCAATTGATCCAATACGTCATTAAAATCATCAATTTTTCTACAATGTATAAATTCCATCTTCAACTAATATCCAAAGTCGTTAATTTTTATAGTTTTAATAATTATAGCCTGATGTGTCCCACTTGTTGTTTTTTACGTGCCCGTGCCCGTGCCCTTGCCCGTGCCCGATGTCTTTTTTTAATCATTCGTAATAATTATCCCACGAAACGACAATAAAGGACGTCGGGCACGGGCACGTACAACAAAGTGGGACACATCAAGCCATAACCCCTATCCAGGGGTATAGTGAAAATACAAAAAATATTACACTTGCTCTAGAACAGGTTCTACACGAACACCATCACTAGCTTTTTCAGGCTCTAAATTGAATGAAATCTCATGCCTTAGGCGGAAAATTCCATAACAATTGATAATTAACAACAAGACACCCGCAATGGCCATTACCGTTTGCGCTTGGCTTGCTCCTAAAAAAGAGAATATTATTAATGCCAGAACAGCATAAAGATAGTATAAAGATCGGCCAAATCGTGGAGAAATATGATCAGCGCACTTAAGTCCTACGCAAAAATAGGCGTTAATCGTATTATATCCAAGCATAAATAGAAAAAGAGGCATAAAATATTGCATATAAGGGAAATATTGCCCTAATGCCGTTTGTACCATCATTCCTGCTTCCATCGTCTCCTTCCAAAGTCCCGTCGTCAAAATCAAAAACAAACTTGTCGTACACACAATAAACGTATCCAAGAATATATCAAAAATCGCTAATGCCGCCTGTTTTTCAGGAACCTTCTCGCTAGACTCACTATGAATCACAGACGCATAACCGACTCCAATATCTCCGGTATAACACCCTCGTCGAATCCCATGCGATATCGTCTGCATCAATCCAGCTCCCACAAAGCCACCAAAGGCAGCATGACCAGAAAAAGCAGAACCAAAAATTTGCGAAATGACTCCAGGAATAAGTGTAATATTATTGACCAATACCCACAAACCCATTCCAACATATACGACGACAAATATTGGTAAACTCGTACTAGATATCGCGCCAACACGACGAACTCCACCACTACCAGCAAAAATAACAAGCACTAAAAGCGTTCCGACAACTAAATAAGAATTTATTCCTAAATTAGTCGTAATACTCGTCGAAATTACACTAAACTGATAAACTTCCACCCCATAAACACACAGCAGAACGCAAACAAAGGTCGGTACCCAATTTTGTTTAAACACTTTCTTGAGAAAATACATCGGACCGCCGTTATATCCACCTTGTCCATTCGATACGCGATACTTCAAGCCCAAAAAAACTTCCGAATACTTTAAAATCATCCCCATCAATGCCGTCACCCAAATCCAAAATAATGCCCCAGGACCACCAAGTTGTACCGCTGTGCAAATAGCCACAATATTTCCAATCCCTACACAACCACCAACAGCAGCAAAAAATGCCTTTAACGGATGAACTCCTTGATGACTCTGATCCTTAAATTTTAAAAAACCTAAGAATGTCATAAAAACAAGGGGGAGCTTACGGATCTGAAAAAATCTAGATTTTATTGTTAAATAAAGTCCAAGAAATATAACAATCGGACCTCCAAGAAAAGTCCATAAAATATTCTCTAACACGTCTAATTGTGCGATAAAATCATTTAACATTATTATTCCGGTTTTAATTTTAAAGTTTTAATAATTTATTATATAATATTTCTTCTTAAAAGTCAATTATCAATTTATTCAAGTTGATTGATTTCTAAAAAATTATTTTTCCAATAATAAAGATCTAACAAACCAGTAGTATCTCGACCTAGTATATGGTAACTTAAAAAAATCGCTTCTACAGAGGATAAACCGCGCGTGGGATCAGGACAATCATTCTGCCGGCGCGGATAGGCAGTTCGATAATGATAGGGCAAACTTCGATAAATATACTGTGACTTTCCTAAAAAGGGTTGGATCATTTTCTCTGCATAACGCCATGTCGCGTCAATAACTAATAACCCATGTGCTAAATCCTCTTTTGTTAATGGCGGCGCATCGATAGTAAGAACAATGTAATTGGATAAATCTGGCAACTCGAGCTCCTGATAAGGAAAACGGAAAAATAGAAAATCGTCTCTATTTTCTAAACCTCGTAAGCTACATTTTTTTAAGTTTTCAAGCCGGTGTCGTATGACAACTGTTTGCGGAAATTGTTGCATTATTTAATCCATTACTTTTATGATTCAATTAAAAGGCGTCATTATTACAACTAAGGACAACTAATTTTGCTTCACCACGGATAGCTGATGCACTATTAACTAAACCTGTTCTCCTGATGGGAAGCGACTCTTTGTTAGCTCGTAGAGCGTCTGTTCAAAGCCCAGAGTGACCAGAGGGAACTCTGGGTAATAAAAAAAAAGTATAGAGCTCGTAGAGCGACTCAAATATGCGGCGATTTATAAAATCTCTTAACAATAAATCAAATGTAATGATTGAAATACCTCTATTTATTATCTCATATTTGAATCGCTCTACGAGCTCTATACTTTTTTTTATTACCCAGAGTTCCCTTTGGTCACTCTGGGCTTTGAACAGACGCTCTACGAGCTAACAAGGGGGCGCTTATTCTCCATCGTCCTTAGGTAGATGTGTATGTCTTTATTTGGCATTTGAAATGCGTCAAAGCTTCTGCACTCAGAATGCAAAAAAAATCAAAACTCGGGTTAATATTATGAAAGGCTGCTATTTTATGTATATAGCTTCTTCCGGAATATTTATTTAGGACGACAATAGTCCAATTACAAAAGGAAATCAAAATGAAAACATTTAAAACATTATTATTGACTGCATTATTTTCTTTTTCTGCCCTACAGCTAACAGCTCAAGGCGCAACAAACACTTATAATGCTAGTGAAACAAGTGTAAATTGGTTTGATAATTATTCGAATTCTATAAGGCAGGCTCAAAGTACATCTAAGCCACTTTTAATCCTATTCACCGGCAGCAACTGGTGCCCTGCTTGTATGAAATTAGAACGTGAAGTATTACATAAACCAGAATTTGCTCAAGCAGTATCTGGCAACTTTATTTTATATAAAGCAGAATTTGCTGATCCTTCTGCGGAGGCTATGATGCGTTCTCCAGATAAAGAATTGATGGATCGTTATAACGTTAAAGTATTTCCTACAATGATCGCAATTGATGGAAATGGTAAATATCTCTTCACAGTAAATTACAAATCAGCTGGTGCTGGTGCATATGCTAGCGAGATAAAACAAAAATTACAAAGTTATCAAGCAACTAAGCGCTAAAAAAAGAGCCTTGTTTTAGACCGCTACGGGTCTAAAACAAGGCTACTCTCAAACAATAACTCAACTTACTAACTAACTTCAATTTTCATTGCAAGGTTACCTTGAACATCCAAATTAGATCGTAATTGATCTGATGTATAGTAAACCGCAGATTCTTTTTTTCCACCAGTAAGTTGTCCATAAGTTGCAATAACAGAATCGGGATTATCCACGTTAAGGGGAGTCTCAATAATTTGATCCCCCATATGAATTTTATATTTAAAATCCTTAGGGTAGGATATAGCTATATATATTCTATCTGAATGAACACTCCATCGTCCTAAAGAAATCTTCACTTTATCACCATTAAAAGGAAAGTCATTAACTATAACACTATTGTGTAGTTGCGGATTTTCAAGGAATTTTAATAGCTTATCTCGAGGAATACGTATATCAAGTTCAGAAATGCTACCTTTTTTTCTCAACAAAACATTAGGCATACGGTAAGCTTTTGGAGCCTCAAGTTGCGCCGTTTTATCAAAAATGGGCTTCCATTTATCCCTTACTGCTTGTGGCAAAAGATTTTCTATTTTACTAAATTGTGCCTTTGAAATGTTTTCAAAACGGATTTGATCTAATAGACTTTCTCCATTTATTGATTTACTTAAAATTTCTTGAACTTCAACATTTTCTTTTACCGCTTGTGCTTTCGCCCATTTTATTACCGCATCACATATGCCTCCTTCAGCTACTCCCAGATTTTCATCTTTAATTATATCAAGAAGGTATTCTGAAGGTATTTCAACAAATTTTGCATTTTTTATCAAATCACTAAAATGTTTTTTACTATTATCGCACAGGAATTTACATAGCTGATTTTCTTTTTCAAAGGGAACATGATTCATTGCTTCAATAAGTTTAGAAGGATCAGTTAAGTTTTTTTCCATAAATGAAGCTAATGTCTCTGAAAGATTCTCATATCCTAAATAATCAGATAATGCTGAAAGCTCCAGAACATCCTCAAAATGGCGATCTAAGTGTCGCAATAGATTTGTTCCACCTATACTCTTGAGAGATGATCCTAGTTTGCTAGCGTCTAACAGTTCCTCTCTAATTTCTCCTATTTGCTTCTTTAAGGATTCACTTGTTTTCAAATCGATGGATTTATCCTTCAATAATCCAGCAAAATCAGTCTCAAGTTCTTTTAAAGCAGACTCAGCATTACTTGGAATTTTTGCAAATGATTCCTTAAATTTTAACATTATTTCTTTCAAAGATTCCAGAGAAGGCTTCTCTACATTTTCCATCGCCGATTTTAATTCAGCCAGAAGTTCCCTAAGAGGAGCTTGCGCTTGATCCAATTTATCGGAAAAAGATTTTTCAATAGCTTTTCGTCGGTCTGCCAAGTCCACTTCGTCCAAATCTTTCCATAAAACACTAAGATTTTTTATCATTTTTTGAGAAACGTCTTCCAAAGATTCTAATGATTTATCCAACTCTCTCACGACACGTTTCAAAGTTGTTTTCGTTTCTGCTTTTAAAGAAGCACTATCTTCAACAAAATCCAGAAGTCTTCTAACTGTTGCTTCCGAAAAATTACTGAGATCAACTGTATTAGAACCTGGAGTTTCCTGTTGCAACCCTTCTTCTAACCCCCCAACTCTTCCAACATCAGCTCTAGTCGCGATTTTTTGTGTTTCGAAATTTCTTAAACCCTGAAAAAAAGGAATTTCTCTGGCTAGTTCTGCCGAATTAGCAAATGTTTGTTTTCCACCCCCACATGATATTTTGAGGTCTAATCCAACAGTTTGGGCTTTTTGTTGGATTTCTGCCATTCTTTGATCTAGTTCTTTCACTGCACCTGATTCTTTTCGAACATTGCGTAACTCTCTGGCTGCAGATTCAGCAACCTTATCTTTGTGATATGAATCCGCTCCCTTCATTGTATCTACAGCCTTACTTCTTGCCTCTTCACGAATTTTATCTGCATCGGAAAGTGCCTTTTGAACTATTGCTGCAGCGTCATCATTTCTGACACCTATTTCTCTATTTAATGTTGTAATCGACCTCTCATAATTATTAAACTCGCGCTGAACTTCACCTCTCTTTTTTCCCTCTAATAAAGAAGATAAATTTAATCCTAGCTGCTTAATTTTGGCTGCATTTTTGCATGCATGTTCTGGGTTGGCCTTTATGAAATTAATGATGTCTAATATGACGTTCTGTTTTCTGTTACCAAAAAAGTTTTGCAAACCAATTTGTATAGACCTAAAAAAACCAGGATTTTTATCTAAGGTGGGCTGATATTCTCTACCATCTTTCTGAACTTTCTGAAAAGAAATTTCATCTAAATTATCTGCATTTACTAATGGATCTAAAATCGCATTAAATTCTTCAACTGTTTTATTATGAATAAATTCCATAACACCTCCATACAATTAATTATTATAATCATATTTTAATGTTCTATATTTATTATAATCGTAAAATAGATTTAAATATAATAATTTTGAAGGGTTTAATAATAAATAATTATTTAATTTATTATTGTGTTAATAATTAGTGATATACAACTTTACCGCGCGTGGTATATTTAGAATAAGATGGATTGATAATTACCTATTCGATGCCGATATGTATTGACTTGACCTGATAACTTTTCTCCCATCCCATCTCATCACACATTTCTTTCCAAGAGACTGTACCATTTTCTTGAATATCTTTACGTGCTGCTTCAATAGAAGCCTTGTCTAAATCATCCTCGTAATCTTCGACACTTTTTATCACAGCTTTTGTAACAAACTCTTTTATTGTAACATCTTGTTTTGCACAAGCCATTTTCAAATAAATAAATTCGTCGATTGGAAAATCTACGGTTAATTTTTTTGTTTTTTTATGCATACCCATCTAATTCTCTCCCTTAGAATAATTTATATTACACCACATACCCTAATTGAAACCTTCTTTGTTATAATCTCATATTTGAGTCGCTCTACGAGCTCTAATCTTTATTTTATTTACCCAGAGTTCCCTCTGGTCACTCTGGGCTTTGAACAGACGCTCTCCGAGCTAACGAAGAGTCGCCGGGCTTTTATCTAACCTAAATTAATCTAACTTCTCTGCGTCTCCCCGTCTCCCCGTCTCTGCGTTAAGCTTTAGACCGCATTTATTGTAATTTTGATTATTTATATTACAACTATATTCATCATTGTATTGTATTTTTTTTCCACTTGTTTTAAGCCCCTTCACTTATTTCTGTATTGTTTTTAGCCACTTGTGCGTATAAGCATGGGCCTTGGAGGAAATGAAAGGTTAACTTGCGCGCAATCGAACTCTTCTTCGTGTCTTTGTGTCTTTGTGTTAAAAATTCCTAAATTCATTTAAGCCCATTGTATTTAGATTAAACACAAAGACACAAAGACACGAAGAGAGGGCCTTGGTGAATCAAAGGTTAACTTTGTTACCATCATTGTGTTGAATTACTCTAAACCACCCCTATCACCTTCATTTTTTGCACGTTAGCTACTTTTGGATAAAAACATGCGCGCGGGTAGAATCGCCTTTCTACTTTCTTCTTTTATTACTTCCAACTGGTCATTTTTATCAATTCCTTCGGAATTTCATATAAAAAACGGGACGGTCGACTGACAGAATCTTTTCCCATCCTCTTCCTTTGTTGCGCCATACTCATCGTCAAGTGTTGTTTTGCTCGTGTTATCGCCACATACATTAAGCGTCTTTCTTCCTCTAAACCCGTTTGCAAGACACTTTTTTCATGCGGGATAATATGATCTTCCATTCCTACCAAAAAACAGGCAGGAAATTCTAAACCTTTAGCACTATGAAATGTCATCAAATGAACACAATCAACTTTCTTATTTTTTCCATTCGCAAAAAGTGCTGCTTGATTATTCAACGTAAAATTACTCACAAAAGTTTCAATACTCCCTTTCAAATGACCATTCGAATCTTTCGCCTGTTGATCAAACTCAGCTAATGAGGATACAAACTCTTGCACATTCTCCCATTTAAAATCTCGCATCTGCTGGCTCTTAACCTCTTCTCGTATCCCTTTTTGATAATCAATTTTCTCTATTAACCAACGTAATGTCTCTACTAATTCCCCTTTTCCAAACCGCGATTTAGCCTCTTCTAAAGTAGATACAAATTCGCCTATCCCCTTATGTGCCTTCGTACTTATAGGTAAATGCGAAATATCTTCACTTCCTTCAGCAATCCCCTTCAAAACACTCCATAAGCTTTTATGATGTTGCCGATTATAACTCGTCAATGCATCAAGACTGTCTTCGCCTATCCCTCTTCTTGGCTGATTCACAATGCGCAATATAGCCTCTTGATCCAATGGATTCACGATCACACGTAAATACGCACATAAATCCTTAACCTCACGCCTTTCATAGAACTCAAGACCCCCAAATACTTCATATGGTATCCCCTGCATCCATTTATCACCATTCTTCCAAACCTGGCGCATGAGCGCTAACTCCAGCTGTCGTGATAATGAATTCGATCGATATAAAATGGCCATCTCTTTCCATTCGAGATGATGCTCTTCTTTTAATTTGACCATTCTTTGAACCACAGCCTGCGCTTCATCAAACTCATTTGGAGCATGAAAGATTTCTATCGGGTGCCCTTCCCCACGATCACTCCAAAGCGCTTTACTATGCCGCGTTTTATTGAGGCTTATGACTGTATTTGCTGCTTGCAAAATTGTATTTGTAGAACGATAATTTTGCTCTAGTTTGATGACAGTTGCATTTTCAAAAGCCAATATATTCTTGATATCAGCCCCGCGCCACCCATAAATGGATTGATCGTCATCTCCTACAACACATAGGTTTTGATACTTCCCGGATAATAGCGCAGCCAAACGATATTGCACCGGATTTGTATCTTGGTATTCATCGATCATGATGAAACGATAACGCTCTTGATAGGTATCTAAAACATCGGGAAATCTTTCGAATAATTCTACCGTTAACCAAAGTAGATTATCGAAATCAACAGCATTATAAGCTCGCATACTTGCTTGCAATCGCTTGTATACCTCTCTAGTAAATTCATCATGCCAATCAGAACTCGATTTTTCCATTTGTTCCGGCGACAACCCACGATTCTTCGCTTGATTGATTGCCGTCATCGTCGAGGCTAATGAAGGAAGCTCTCCTTCATGCTCTAAAATATCTCGCGCAATCAAATTAACTAGTCGTTGAACATCTTGTTCATCGTAAATCGTAAATTTCGTTGTATAACCCAATCGATGGATCTCCAACCGCAATATTTGCATACAAAAACTATGAAAAGTTGAAAGTGTGACGTCTTTGACAAGCTGTGGATCAATAAAAGAGGAAAGCCGATGACGCATTTCAGCAGCAGCTTTATTTGTGAAAGTGAGACCCAAAATCTCTTTCGGCGATTTACCCAAATTAATAATTAAATGAGCCATCCTCATTGTCAAAACAAGTGTTTTACCACTGCCGGCACCGGCCAAAACCAAAACACGTCCTAGAATTGTTTCAACGGCTTTTCTTTGAGAAGGATTTAATTTATGTAATTCGAGATTTTTCATAATCTTCGACTAATTTGATAAGTTCTTGTTGAATCTCTTGCATCATGGCTTCTGTCGCCATCGTGCGTGGTTTTACGAGAATATCTAATCCGTCGGGGAAATGAGAACGAGAAAGACGGAACGCTTCTCGAACAATTCTTTTAAAACGATTGCGGACATGGGCATCCCCATACTTTTTTGTGACGGTAATACCTAATTTTGCAGGAGAGGGCGTTCTTTGACGAACGTCAATGATGATCCAACGACCTATATGTCTTTGACTTCCACGCGCCATGCGCAGGTACTCATGACGGGTACGCAAGCGCAATGACTTTGGGAAAGAATGATCTATACTCTTGTTAATTGCTTACGTCCATGTCTACGACGTCTATTGATAATTTTACGTCCACTTGCAGTGCTCATTCTTTTTAAGAAACCATGTTCTGAAGAACGGCGACGTTTACTTGGTTGATAAGTACGCTTCACGGCTATCCCTATATGTTATATATTCGTTAAGTTTTTGATTAACCCTTGCGAGTTACTTTAATTGGAAATTATAATAGTTTATCCTTTGGAATTTTTGCAAGCACAATCCTAGAAAAAATGATTTTTAAGAATTTCTTCATCAGACCTAAGAAAATCGTTGAAGAAAATCATCTATTGATTTATAAATACTACATTCTTGCATAAAATTATTGTAACTCAATTAGGAAACCCTCATGAAAGTTAAAGCATCGATAAAAGCCGATCCTTCTAAAGGCGACATCCTCGTACGTCGTCAAGGTCGCCTGTACGTGATCAATAAAAAAGATCCAAATCGTAAACAGCGCCAAAAAGGGCCAGCACGTAAAAAATAAGGAATAAAAATCATGGCTAAAAAGTCATCAATAGAAAAGCAAAAGCGTCGTGAAAGAATCGTGAAGCTTAAGTGGAACAAAAGACAAGATTTGCGTAACAAAGCTCGCGATCTAAATCTAACCGATGAAGAAAGAGAATTAGCGCGCATCGCTTTAAATAAGATGCCACGCGATTCTGCTCCAACACGATTGAGAAATCGATGCCAATTAACAGGCCGTGCTAGAGGCTACTTACGTAAATTTAAATTATCACGTCTTTCATTCAGAGAACTTGCTTCTATGGGAATGATACCTGGCGTGACAAAATCTAGCTGGTAATATCTTAGTCTCGGGTGCGATCTCTCGTACCCGAGCTCTTTTCCTGTACCCTTTTTTCTACCTTTACATGCACTGACACGCTCTTTCGGAGTACGCCACTCTTTGTATCTTCGCGTCTTTGTGTCTTTGTGTTTAATTATCACAGGCCATATATACCACGGACGGGTATATATAAATGAGTTTAGAAAAGAATTCAACACAAAGACACGAAGGCACAAAGAGTTAAAAACATGAGTTAGTACTTTAATTGAATTCAACGCAAAGACGGGGAGACGGGGAGACGCAGGGAGGTTAGATGAGTTAAATAACTTAACCTCTCTGCGTCTCCCCATCTCTGCGTTAAGCTTTTAGACATCATTTATGGGCACGGGCATGGGAGAAGGCGCTTGTACCATTATATTATGCTCATACCACTATTTTTAAATCTGCACCTTACCTAATGCGACCTTCAGCTCCGGCAAATTATCCACTTTTTCCCATTTATCCATTCCCTCAGTCCACACATAACTTGTTAATTCAAGTCGTCCAGTATCCCAAAGCTCTTTTAATGCAAAAATACTAACAGGTCCATATTGTTGATGATTTTGATCCAAATAATACCAGAGCTTATTTTCATCCTCAAGTCTTGGTGGCGGTGCAGGTGGAGTGGAATTTCCAGACACAGGCGGTGTATAGACCTTCATTGATGCCTCATTAGTCTCGTCTTTCTTCAAATTAGGAAGAAAAAATAGTATTAATGGAGCAAAAAATCCGATTAAAATTCCTATCACAAACCAAGCAGCGGGGCTTCGCCCTTTCTGTTCAGCATAATATGATGTCAATCCAGCAATAATCAATAATATGATAAAGCTGATCAATAAATTTGAATTTGGGTCCGAGGTTGGCATTGAGAACCTTTTTTTGTAAATAAAGTTTCAAAAAATCTGTTGCATTTCATCAATGTAAATTTCATACATGTATCTTATATATCACACCTAAAAAAAAAAGAATAGATCCTTCACAAATAAAAGTTATACCTTCAAATGCATAATTTTACCACGCGCAATAAAATTATCAATCATATCCGCTCGTGGTATCATTGAATCAAAATACATACTAGTCAAATTAAAGACTTTCATGTTAATGTTAGACTTATACCACGCACAGTATATATTCTATAGCAGCTATCAACTCTTCACGGGAGAATTTGATCATGTTTGATCCCAAAATAAAAGCTGATAAAAAAAAAATCGACACAAAAGAATTCGAACTTCCGGAAACTGTCTTCATTAGAGATATTGAAAACAAAGTATTCCAATCAATTGTCTTGCAATGCCTCTCAGAAGTTCCTGGCATCAGTCTAGTAGAAGGCAATTTTATTGATCATCTTTTAGGTCGCAGCGCCGAAGGTGTAAAAGGAATTTACGCAGATCAAGATGATAAAAATCAATCTGTGAATATTAAGGTAGAAGTTAACATTTCTTACGGTATCGAAATTCCTGAAAAAGCCGAAGAAATTCAAAGCAAAATTGCAGAACAAATTACCCAGATTACAGGACTTCACGTCAGTTCCGTCCACGTCGTTTTCAAAAATGTGATTTCCGTTGAACGTGCACATAAATTGAATCAACCCCAAACACCATCCCCTCTTCTTGCTGCGAAGAGCGGAGAGGAATATACCGATGAGTTCTAGAATTGGACGTTTCTTTTACCTGACGATCAGCTTCATCCTTGGAGCTTTTTTTATTTTAACCGCTTTGGTCAGTCTATCACTTCCATGGTCAAGTGTTCTTAGGACCGAACTCATCCAATTCATTTTAGAAGAAAATCTAATCCTCTCTCTTTTTGGTCTTGGTTTGCTAATGATTGGCCTTTCTCTTGTCACCTATTCTATTCTTAGCACAAAACGTCGCTACGTTTATGTGAAAACTGGCAATAAATCCGTTACACTCGATGAAAATGTCATTCAACATTACCTAGATACCTATTGGATTGAGGAATTTCCCAACAGCCAAATTCCTTCCACTTTTAAAGTCAAAAAAAATACTATACAGATACTGGCCGACTTTCCTTTTTTACCACAACAAGAACATCATGCTTTTTTGGAAAAAATTAAAACAGACTTCTCTGATATCTTTGGACGTATCTTAGGATACCCACATGAAATTCAACTGATCGCCAGCTTTCAATCAAAACAACCTAATATATGACTTTTCATCTAGAAGAGAACCATACAACAATTTATAAAGAAATCATCGCAGGTCTCACCTCCTTTATTACCGTCGCCTATATCATCATTGTAAATCCCACTATCATGGAATATTCGATAGGAATGGATTTCGGCTCTGTCATGATGGCAACAATTTTAGCAACTGCAGTTAGCACCTTATTTATGGGGTTAGTTGCCAACTTTCCTTTCGTGGTTGCTCCAGCAATGGGTCTAAACACTTATTTTGCTTTTGGTATTGTTATTGACGGGGGGCATACCTGGCAGGAGGCTTTAGGAGCATGTTTTATTGCAGGCTCTATCGTCACCTTGCTTAATTTTTTCGACTTCCGTCAAACCCTTATGAATGCTATTCCAAAGAATTTAAAAATTGCTATTACAGGCGGGATCGGACTTTTTTTAGCCTCAATAGGATTACAAAAAGTTGAATTAATCGTTGCGGACCCTGCAACATTGGTCGCTTTAGGCGATGTAAAAATGCCAGCTGCCTATCTAACTCTTTTTGGAATTTGTTTAATTGTGATCTTAATGCAAAGAAGCTTTAAAATGGCAATATTGATTGGTATTTTAGTCAATTGGATCATAGGTCTTTTTACGGGTCTTTCAGCTTGGCAAGGTCTAATATCGATGCCTCCAAGTATAGCTCCAACATTTCTTAAATTAGATATCATGAGCGTTCTGCACATCGAATATACACTTATCATCTTATCACTTGTATTCGTCTCGACATTTGGGTCCACGAGTGTTCTTGTATCTCTTGCAGAAAGAGGGCTTTACGTAAATAATGACGGAAAAATCCCTAAGCTTAGAAGGGCTTTATATGCTGATAGTCTTGGAACGATGCTTTCAGCCTCCCTTGGAACTTCGACTCTAACACCTTATTCAGAATCAATGGTTGGTCTTGAGGCTGGTGGAAGAACAGGATTAACAGCGGTTGTTGTTGCTATTCTCTTCTTATTATCACTTTTTTTAGAGCCTTTTTTTTCTTCAATTCCTAATTTTGCAGTTGCTCCGGTTTTAATTGTCATCGGAGCACTCATGTTAAAGCCATTGCAAAACTTAGACTGGAGCGATCTTACCGAGTTAGTTCCTGCATTTCTCATACTCATTAGTATTCCCCTGACGTTCAATATTGCCTCTGGTATAGCCCTAGGATTTGTTAGCTATCCAGTAATTAAATTATTTTCGGGAAAAGGAAAAGAGGTCTCTCCATTAGTTTGGGCTGTTGCGCTTGTTTTCACTCTGAAATTTCTGTTTTAAGCCCAATGCTGTCCCTTTTTACATGCCCGTGCCCTTGCCCGTGCCCGTGCCCGATTGTTATCCTTTTACGTAGCATTTTGAAAACAAAGCGGGCACGGGCACGGGCAAGGGCACGTTTTTAGCGGCACGTTATTAGGGGCACGATTTATCAAGAACTCTTAACGTACCGAATACACCAAAGCATCGCATACCTCAGCCTTCGCCGCCTGCCGTTCAGTCTTATCAAGTGCGGCTTGCGTTATCAATAATGCCGCTTGAATAGCCTGTTGCAAATGAATTCTTTCAATTGAAAATAAATTTCTAGACTCTTCATCGTTATGCATTTTTAAATTTCTCAGCAAATCATATCCTCGTCTCAGATGAGGATAATCACGTTTAATTCCCACATAATTCCACATAATTTGCTTTAATAAAGCAAAATCCTCTTGAACTACAGGAATTGACATCTGTGTATTTTTATTCCATTCTCGCAATTGTGGGAAATAATATACAAACTTTTGAATCTGCTTAGAAATATCCTCAGCGCATGCTACAGCCCATGTCAGACTTTCCAACAAACTTATACTTTTGTCATAATATTCATCACATAAACCTGTCGCAGCTACTTCACCAACAGCCCTTAATCGTTGTATGGAAGTCTGAGCAGTTTTGTCAACAGCAACACCTCCGCATGAATATTGGGCCGCAGGACCTACAGGTATCAAATCTTTGGCAATATTATATCCATAATTAAGACATGAAATATCTACAAAAGGAAACTTTTCTTTTATCGAGATAGGATCTAACAAAGTAAGATCCAAAAATAGATTCTCTGTATGAGTTTTTAATAATTCATCATAAAAATGTAATGATAAATCTCCATCAATTATAGGATGCTCTAGAGGTAAGTTTTTAGACGCATGCAAAATCCCGCCCTCTTTCAACAAATCTAAGGGTAAAGGTACACATGGATTGCCTTTACTATATAAGGCCATTGGATGAAACACTATTTGTTCCATATTTACTAGTCGAGCACCTGCCTGAAATGCCATGGCAAAGCCGGATCCAGTAGCAGTATTAATATTTGTGGAATATGGAAATAATGATGTAGCACCACCAGTAGCAAGAATCGTTTCTTTGGCTAAAATTTTCTCCACTTGTTTGGTCTGATGATTATATGCATATATACCCATACAAGCCGATTTTTTATAAACATCTGCTTTTTTTTCTGAATGGTGTTCTAGTGTCAACAATTCAACGACGGTATACTGTGAATACCATTCAACATGTTGAATCAGTTTCAATTGATCTAGCAAACACCGATGAATATCAATAGTTCCATGTCGATCTAATTGCAAATGCGTTTCCAATAATTCATCAAAACTCCTTCTTGCCGTCGTCGTAATCTGTTCCATTGCCTTAGAACATCCCAACTGCAAATTGCTTTCTTTTAAATTTTCCAACCGCTCTTCCAAACTTTCTATTTTAAGATAGGGAGGATATATTCTTTGATCGAATGAAGATGTGATGATAGTGACCGGAATCCCTCTTTTTGCTAACGCTAATCCTACCGCACAACCTGCAATGCCTGCTCCAATAATTAAAATCTCTTTTGGCTTCACAACTTTATTCCTCACAAATTAATAGTGGTATTTTCATTTTTACTACGTTATATTTTTGTATAGATTATTTATTTCAACCCAATAGCTAGCTAATATTATGCGTCCAAATTTTCCATTATTTCAATCCCATTTAGATCTTACACATCAGTATTGGAAAAAGCTCATTCAACAAGGCGATAGTGTCATTGACGCCACCTGTGGAAATGGTAAAGATACTCTTTGTCTTGCACAACTTACACTAGCTGAAGGAAAGGGTATCATTTACGCTATGGATATTCAAAAACAAGCTCTTGACTCAGCTCGTCATTATCTATCTATGCATTTATCTCCGCAACAATTTCTTGATATTGAATTTATATTGGGATGCCACTCTCAATTTCCAGTTGAAATTAAACCACTAACAATCAAACTCATTGTCTATAATTTGGGCTATCTTCCTGGAGGAGATAAAAAACAAACGACTCAAATGGAATCAACATTAAAAAGTCTTGAATCAGCAAAAAATTTAATAGCCCCTGGTGGTGTTCTATGCATTACATGCTACCCTGGTCACGATGCTGGGGCAATAGAGGAAGAAGGTCTGATGATTTTTGCCGCAAATCTACCTAACACTGAATGGAGCTGCTGCCATCACCGTTGGTTAAATAGGGAAAAGTCTCCAAGTTTGCTGTTGTTACAGAAAAAAATGATCTAATGTTCCGAAAATAATTTTTTTTAAGAATCATGACATAATAGAGTGTATTAATGATGGCGAAACTCTTTGGAGTGCGTGTCGCTTGAGGCTAAGAAAAAATTGATTTAAATCTAGAATTCACTTCGTTAGCTCGGTAGAGCGTCTGTTCAAAGCCCAATGCTGTCAAAATAAGAAAAAAATGAGAATTGCTTATTTCTTTACGGTTCTATTAATATTAAGGAAAGTTCCTTGTGTTAGGCCTGAAGGGCCGGCATGAAATAGCCCAGGTCGCAGCAAAGCGGAGGCCTGGGGGTAAATAAAATAATAATCGAGTCCTGAAAGGACGGCATAATCATGTACGTATCAAATGCCG
>JACDES010000071.1 GCA_013816265.1 Parachlamydiaceae bacterium
TATTTCATGCCGGCCCTTCAGGCCTAACACAAGGAACTTTCCTTAATATTAATAGAACCGTAAAGAAATAAGCAATTCTCATTTTTTTTCTTATTTTGACAGCATTGGTTCAAAGCCCGGAGTGACGCAAGGAACTCCGGGTAAATAAAAAAAGATTAGAGCTCGGTAGAGCGACTCAAATATGCGACGATATTCTAACTATCTTAATATTAAAACACACAAACCGCCTAAAATATCTCTACGTAGTCATCTCGTATTTGAGTCGCTCTATCGAGCTCTAATTTTATTTTTATTTACCCGGAGTTCCTTACGTCACTCCGGGCTTTGAACAGACGCTCTCCGAGCTAACGAAGAGTCGCTAGTCTATTGTCTTGCTTGTCGACCTGTAAAGGTGGGAGTTTCAAAATTTGATCGAAATGGATTTATATCTAACCCCCCTCTTCGTGTGTACCTAATATCTATAGTAAGGCATTTTGGATTGCATTTTTGTTGAATATCACAATACATACGTTCTGTGCAATGTTCTGCGAATCCAACATGATTTCTATAAGAAATAATGTATTTTAATAATCCTGAATGATCAATTTTTGGGCCTTTATAACGTATTAAAACGCTGCCCCAATCAGGTTGTCCGGTGGCCATGCAGTTGGATTTTAGTAAATGACTAAAGAGGGTTTCTTCTACTTGAACGCCTTGCGAAGTAAGAAAATTTGTGTCGAGTTGATAGGTGTCTATTTGTATATCTAAATTATCTAGATTGGTACCTGAAAAGTCAGAGATTTTTTGTTTATTAAATTCAGAGAAAGAAATAATTTTCACTGAAACAGGTCCTTGAGCAGTATTACTTAGGTCTCTTGTTAGAGACTCTCTAACTTCATCAAAGGAATTAAATTTACTTTGGTTAAAAGAATTTAAATATAACTTGAACGATTTGGATTCTATGATATTTGTAGTGGAATAAGGAAATTGAAATTCTGCTATTGCAATTTCAGGTTTTCCTTTTGAATTCAACCATGAAAGTTCAAAACCATTCCAAATGTCAACGCCAGTAAAGGGTAGAGAAGTGCCTAAATTAATTTTATCTCTACCAAGCGTTCTTGGAACCGGAAATAGGAGATTCGGAGAATAGGTTTGAACATACTCTGTTTTTTTCCCCAATGACCATTCTGTTAACATATTATCCCTTCTTCGATTAAAAGATCAATTTTACCTATGTATGGTATAACGTTAAAAGCTATTTCTTATTCGTTTTATTGTTTTCAATTAACTTGAAATTATATCTATCCGTAATGAAAAATGGAATCGATAATTTTACCAATGTTTTGAAAATGATGATTCGAAAAAGGGGGGCTAAATGAAGGAAGGTTTGGGATTAATTGTGGCCATAGGCTCAACAAATAAAATCAAAATTCAGGCATTAGAAGAGATATTAAAAAATTACCCTACTTTTGGAAATGCGAAAGTGATTTCATTACAAGTACCCTCAGAAATATCAGACCAGCCACTATCGTTAAATGAAACAGTAACTGGGGCTAAAAATCGTGCAAAAAATGTATTTGAAAAATGTAATGGTTGTCAATACGGTATTGGAATTGAAAGCGGCTTAATGATGGTTTCTGGAGCTAAAACAGGATTTATGGAGGCAGCTATTTGTTGTATATATGATGGACAAGAATTTTTTCTTGGTCAATCATGCGCATTTGAGCTACCTAAGCAAATAGTGAATTTAGTAATAAATGAAAAGTTGGATCTGGGGCAAGCGTGCTACAAATCAGGATTTACAAGTAATCAATCTCTTGGTACTTCTGAGGGAGCTATTGGATTATTGACAAATGGCCGTATCACACGCAAAGACTACACCAAACAAGCAATTACTACTGCATTAATACAGATAGAAAATGCTCATTTATATAATGTATTGATTGATTAAAAAAGATAAGGAAACCAAATGTCGGTGTATTTGTTACAATCCAACTCTGTGGCTGATAATATCTCTTTGATGGCTGGAAATGGAGCATATCTTACAAAAGATTTTCATGATCAATCCAAATTAATTAATTCATCCCATAACAATCTCAAAATTGCATTTTGCAATCTTGCAATTATCACAGAAGTGGCTTTAGCTATTTTTATTGGTGCTACCTATTCAGTGCTTGTTGGAGGAATTACCCTAAGTTGCGTTGTTCTTCCTATTGCGCTTAGAACGCGCTATAACGCGCAAGTGTTAGAATATCAGATCGAACTCAATAGTCGCTTGACCGGCTTAAAGAATATCTACAACCAAATGATTGTGTGGTTTAACCATAAGCGTTTAGATAAACAAGAATATGTTTTTAATAAATTAAAAAAACGATCCTGGGAAAATCAAGTTGATGCTCACAGCGCTGTCAGAAGCAATTGTGAAGAATACGATTCAAAAAACGAAGATTGCTCTACTTTCAAACGATGGGCAGTAAATATATATCAAATTGAAGATCCAAAAATTAACTATTTAAGTGATTCATTGCAAAAGTGTAAAGAAGCTTGCCTAAAATTTTTAGTTGGGTTAGGTGAAGAGATAACTGATGGAGATAAAAATTATTTGTTAGTCCACCAACGTTTGCTAAATAGATCAAATATGACAGGTGTAGTAGATCCAGACGATAGAGGTTATGATAGTGATGATCCAAACTATTATGTATCGAAACCCGAAACTTATAAAATTTCAAGAGCCTAAATTTTTTTTGAATTAATAATTTTGCGCCAAAATGTAAAAAAAGATTTATTAATTAAAGCGATTTCAGGTAAAAGAAAAGGATAATAAATTTAATGATTTTATCACAGAAAATGTAAAATGTTACATTGCATTGAATAGGGTGCTTTAGGCATTGCTAAAGAGAAAAAATAAACAGCTTTTAAACCTTCAAACAAAAAAAAAATATGAAAACATTAAATCAATTGTTAATGACATTTGTTCTCCTACTAGTACCTGCGCAAATTTTTGCTTGGGGAGAATGCTGTGAGTCTTGGACTCAAGATATATCTCTGAATGCTCGTGTGGCGTATTTTCATCCGAATTCAGATAAAGTTAGAAAAATCTATTCAGAAGGATGGCCAGAATACCAACTCGAATTATCAAAAGGATTTTGCCAAAATTGGCAAGCATGGGCGGGAGTGGCTTGGTCATCAAAGAAAGGGCGTTCCCTTGGATTGCATGATGAAACAAGACTTCGTCTTTTACCAATTAGTTTAGGTGTAAAGTATTTATGGTGTGTATACCCTGATACTAAATTTTATTTAGGAGCAGGTGTTTGCTATAGCATGCTACACATTAAAGACCATTCCCCATTTGTACATGAAAAGGTATCAAAAAATGCATTTGGTGGAATCGTTCAATCTGGTTTATACTACGATATCAACTGCATGTTCTTTGTAAACGTTTTCTTCGATTACTATTTTCAGCGCTTTGATTTCTCTAATCGTCATCATTCAGGCAGCGGTTCAGGAAGCTCTTCATTTGTGGAAAGACATAATGCTGATTTAAGTGGTTATAAAACTGGTGCTGGTATAGGCGTCAATTTTTAAATTGTCTCAAATTGAAACTGTGAAATCGTAATTTTCACAGTTTCAATTTAAATCTTTCTGTTCTAAAGAGTTTTACCATCTGCATCTATAGAAGTGTTCTCAAAGGCTTTCAACCAACGCTCCATTTGTGTGAGTGCTTTTAAATTTTCAGTGGAGTGCGGTTCCGTATGTTTTTTTCCTACTTCTTGAAATAAATTGGTATTTTTCTCTTTTTTAACCTTTTTTCTTTTTTTGTTTACTTCAGTTTTTAAGAGTTCCTGATATCTTCCCTCAAATACTTGTTCATAATATTTTAATGATTCTTCAACTTTTGAATCCGGCGTTAAGATGATTTGAGTTGTTGGGGGTAGCCCTAGGGCGGCTTTAGGTGTCGGTACAATTTTGGATTTTTGTGAAAAAATTGTTTGATTTGACGGTGATTTAGATTTTTTTAACTTATTTTTATATGCTTTTTGAAGCCACGCATAGAAGTCTTCAACACTTTCTGTATGGGCATGACTTCTTCTTGCGAACCAAGCCAGTTTTTTATCTGAAGTAACGATTGTTTCTTGCTGAGGCTTTTTGCAATGCAATAATTCATCGATGATATATTCATCGGCGGTTTCACCTCCAGCAGAGAAAAGTATTTCCAAGTCTTTGAAATGAGAGCGGGATCTTCCGCCTAATTGAAAAGTACTATCGAAAACTATTGATACATCAATTTTAACGAAGGCGATCATTTTATTTAGATCACTGATGATTTGTTCACGCTGGCTTTGTAAATCACTATCAGAAGAGTTCATGAAGCGAAATAGCATGTTATATCCATCGATATAATAATGCATTTGCCTATTCTCTTAAGGATTCAAGGAATGCAAGGATCCGTTCAATAGCCTTTCTTCGATGAGAAATAAGATTCTTGGTCGTATTATCAAGTTCGGCAAATGATTTTTGATAATCATTTTTAACAAAAAGGGGATCGTATCCAAAACCGTTGCGTCCCCTTTCTTCTGTGAGAATATATCCTTCACATAAACCGGTGACGCATTTTTTTAAGCCGTCTGGACTAGCAATTGCAATACAACATTCGCAATAGGCATTTCTTTGATGATCGCTTAAATTTTCCATTGCTTGTAACAATTTTTTACGATTTTCAGTATCAGTTGCTTGTGGGCCAGCATACCGAGCGGAGTGGAGACCCGGCTCTCCCTTTAAAGCTGGAACAATAAGTCCTGAATCATCTGCAAGAACCCATTTATTCAATTCTTTAGCAGCTTTTTCAGCTTTAAGTATTGCATTTTCTTTAAATGTTGATCCTGTTTCTTCTGGAATTTCGTATTGAGGAAATTGATGAAGAGAAAGTAGATCGATATGAGAAAGTGCTTTAAGCATATCTTTAAATTCACGAATTTTATGCAAATTCGAGGTGGCTAAAACAATTTCCATAATGTCTACTATCTTCTAACTAAAAGAAAGACAGCCCAGATGGTCTGGTATAGCTGCCTTTTTTGTTTAAAACTCAGGTTAGTAAAGTCCCTTAAAATCAATGATGTTGAAATTCTCATCTTTGAATTGAAAGCTTTCACCTTTTTTCTTACCCATCATTGCAAGAGCAAATTTGGAATTGAAAGAAAGGATATGTTGATCTGGATCGGCATCCCAAGGGCCTAAGATTGAGAATTTCGTGTTCTTTCCTGATTCATCTTGAACATCGACAGTGCATCCTACCCCAACTTCATTAGCGTGAACATCTTCTTTTGTGATGATACGAGCGCGATTAAGTTGTTGTGACAGAGTTTTCATTTCAGACTGAAGTCTCGCACGTCTTTCTTGGGCGAATTTGAATTCGGAGTTTTCTCTAAGGTCTCCAAGGGCTCTGGCAGCTTCAATTTCACGAGCGTTTTCAATCATTTCGGTTGTTCCGATTTGACGAATGCGTTCTTGAATTTTAAAATATCCCTCTTCTGTTGTCCAAACAATTTCTTGATCGTCTGAAGAAGTACCTTTACGTTGCTTTGGAGGTGCTAATGAAGTATGAACAACTTCTGCCAATGAACGGAGAATTTTAATATCATGGTCACTGAGAGAATGACATTTGGAAGCTAATAAGAGGATTTCTTTTGTGTATTCTAAAGATGTCCCTTGTAGCATTTCTCGAACCAAAGCAAACCTCTGCCCTGAAAGCATGCCATGCATTTTTTTCACGAGATCTTTATAGGTTGGTTGAGATTCCAGAAAGCGTAAAAGGGTTAAAAATGATTCAAAAAATAAACCATGTCCTTCTTTATTTTGGAAAGGAACATCTTCATCAGCATCATTCACTAACTTTTGGAAATACCATAAAAATGTTTCAGGTGAAAGCGATGGGTTTTCCATTAATTCTTTCAGTTTTTGTTCTACTAACTTTTTGTTTTCACCCTTATTTAATTCTTTAAGCAAATAGTCCCTAAGTTGTACCTGAGGGATTTTAAATAAAAGATTCAAGAATATTTGTGGCCAATCTTGCTTATTTTCTTTTACAAGAACAAGTAATCGCTTTTTAAAGGCAACAATATCGATTGATTGAATGATTTCTTCGATATTTGTGTTCTTCTGAATTTGTTTATTTAAAGGGTTGTCTTTTAGTTGTAGACCAAAATATTGCTCAAACAGTAAATATATCTGTAGAGATTGATTTGGTGTGATCTCAGGTCTTTCTAATAATTGAGAAAGCTTATCTTGAAGGGATTGTTTTATTTCTGGAATTTTGAGGGATCCGGGCGTATCTCTTACAAAGTTATAAGTCGCCTGAATGAGATCATTAATACCAGTTTTATTTTGAATAGCGCTTAAAAGGCGTGTTTCGGGAGATAATTCTGCTTTGCGAAGATAAAAAGGCTCTTTGAGGGTACCAGGGGATTCGATCATTGGATCTTTTTTGATTTTCGATCTAGCGCCTTGCCACCATTTTGTCCATTCTTGTTCTGGAATAACGAGCTCACATAATTCATCTTTTATTTCAGACGCTGATTTCGGTCCTAGATCATGCAATAGAAGCTTGATTAAGCTTAATTGATTCTCACGCCCTTCTTTTTCAAGAAGATCCGGATCAGAGAAACGTCTAGCCAGAAAATGCTCTGAAGGTAGAGGTGTAAGAGTTTTGAATGCATTAGCAAAAGACAAATCTTTGCGGCCGCCGATATTTTCAAATTCGATGATTAAATGTTCTCTAACATTAGAAACATCAATTATTTCACCTGTACCCCATCCAGCAGTATGGAAGACGATGTTACCTTTGTTCATATGGTTTAAGAGATCATATCGTGAAATAGCGCCTTGTAGGTTTTCTTTCCCTCTAAAATTTATTAAACGCAATTTTTGATCGAATTTAGGATCATTTTCATAGCGTTTTTTTAGTGTTTCTAAAACAAGATCATATAGAAGTTGAGAATTAGTGGTTTCAAGATTTATGAGCTGTCCTAATATCTCGTAGGAATCTTTTTCATCGGTAATAAGACGCCATATTGGCAGTGCAGTTTCAACAATTTGGCCAAATTGTTTAGCCAAATCGGATGGTTTTATCGCTTTCAATATTTGGGACAACTCTTCCGCTTCGACTGTATCGCTTGTACAGTACTCTTCCCATAAAACGAGAAATTTCTGAAAGTCCCGATTATTGATTTGTATCAGAAACTCTTTTAAATAGCTCATCATCAAACCTTTATTTATAGTGATAGATAGAATAGATCTCGTTTTTAGCTTTCGAATTCCTTCCTATACTAGATATTAACTCCATTTTATTAGGGAGTATAGATATATACCCCATTAAATTCAATGGGATAAAAACTCAAAATCAGGTTTTTTTTAACCCGAGTTTTAGGTTTTACTGCAATCGGCATCAAACTGCGAATTTGGACTGCGTCAAAGCTCCGGCGATTCCAAATCGCAGTTTGATGCCGATTGCAGTATAATAATCCAAAGTGAACATAAATAATCTCAATTTTGAGTTTATTATCACGAATTTTAAGATGATAAACTTTCAATCAAAGAAATGGTAATATCCAAATTAATATTTTTTTGTTAAAATAATAAATATAGACTTAGGTGATTTAGAGTTGGAAAGGTATAAATATGGCAGAAACCCCTTTAAATATATTTGATCAATTTCTGAATAAGAAAGACAAAGATGGGTCACTATCCCCTAAGATTGATAAAAACGATATCAATAAAATCTTTGCAAAAATGAAAAAAATGCATGATGAGATTGAAGTCAAACTTGATGAAGTTTATCGCAAATCGGGTTTGGACTTTAAAAATATTAGAACTTATTTGGATAATCCTAGTAACTTCACTTCTCAAGAATGGGAACGTATTCAAAACCAACGAAATAATCTTTGGCAACAAATTGGAGAGAGTCCCGCTGCAACACACATAAAGGAAAAAAAACTCCTGGATACTGATACTGAAAAAAAATCTAAAGAGAGAAAGGCAAAGCAGGTAGGCGCACGTCGTAACTGGATTCCAATGCGATAAGAGATCGAAAAAAAACATGAAAATAAAGAAAATTTACTTATTTGCACCTATCACAAATCAATATGGTGTGATAGATTATTTTACTGAAGAATTTGCAAACGCCTTGCTACGTCAAGGTGTAGAAACAAAAATAATTAAAGCAGATCGTTATAACCCACGTGAATTTCTAAATCAAATCCTTACCGACCCCCCAGATTGTACATTATCCTTCAATGGATTATTACCCGATGAAGAAGGACGATTTTTATCAGAAGTCATTAATATTCCTCACGTAGCATATTTAACGGATTCCCCAACACACTATTTTCCCCTAGTTCGCAGTCGAAATACGACTATCTGCTGTATAGACCAAGATTTTTGTCATACATTTCAGAATATGAATTTCTCTCGTGTTCTATTTTTACCTCATGCTGCGAGTAAAAATTTAACACCACCCTTAGAACCCGATTATATTTATGATGTTCTGATGCTTAATTCATTTATAGACTACGAAGAGGCCAGAAAAAAATGGCAAGAAAAGTTTGGCTTAGTGATAGGTGCTGTACTAGACGAAGCAGCAGAATGGGCCCTTTCTGATCGTGATATCCCCTATATGCAAGCTTTAGTAGATACCTTGGATAAACATCTAAAAATGGGCAAATCGATTGACCCAAGGAATATTGATTTTCAAGAGTTACTTGATAGCTTAGAAACATTTATTGTTGGAAAAAGTCGTATTGAACTACTAAAATCGATTGAAGGAGCCTCCGTACATATTTTTGGATCTAAACCAGGTTCTAAAGAATGGAAAAAATATTTGAGTCAATATGAAAATATTCATATACATGAAACCATCCCGTTCACACAGATACTTGAGCTAATGAAAAGAGCAAAAATTGTATTAAATTCTACCCCTCAAATAAAAAGAGGGTTACATGAGAGAATTTTGAGTAGCTTGGCTTGTGGTGCAGCCGTTTTGGCTTTAGACACCCCCTATTTGAGTGAAATTTTTAAAGATGAAGAAGACATTCTTCTTTATAAACCACGCGATTGGAAAGAAGTAAATCGAAAGATTCAAGTTTATCTGAGTGATGAATCCAAACGTCAAAAATTAGTTGAAAAAGGACGAGAGAAAGTCATGCGTTTTCATACCTGGGATCAGAGAGCAAAAACACTCCTCACAGCTTTACCTGAGTTTTTATCACATTCTTCATTATAATTTTTCTTTAAGAAAGCAATTTATCCATAATTTTCATATAATCTTTATAATTTATTAATTTTCGTCACATAGTATTGCAAAAAAAAACAATGTTTAATTTAAAAGGAGTTTATGAAAATACTATCAATACCAAAAAAAGTTGTTCTTTCTTTGTCAATGTTTTTGACAGCATTCTGCCCCCTCGCTCAATCATACGCTACTATTGCTCCTTCAGCAATGGACTCTGAATCATCTGAAAATGAATCGCCATCAGAGCGATTAACTATGGATACAGATCGATTAACTAATGGGTTGACCTACACACTAGTATCAACAAAAACAATGAAAGACATTACTTCTGTTAAATTAGCAGTTGGTTTTGCTCAAGACCCTAACGAAAAAGCCCTCTCACTATTAATGCAACATGCAATGTTCTATGGAACAGAAAAATTAAGCCGCCAAGAAATCGTTACTCAACTTGACTCAATGGGATTAGATATTAACGCAAATACTTTTGTGAATATTGGTGAAGCTGAACAATCAATTCTATTTTATTTTTCAAAAAATGAAGAACAAAATATTAATAAAATCCTTTCTTTCATTCAACAGCTTGCTTTCGAACCAAGTTTTACGAATGAAAACGTGGAACTAGCTCGTATTCATTTGATCGATTCATTGGTTACAAATGATCAAGAAGAAACTGAAGCACAAGCGTTATTAAAAAAACAAATTTTGAACGTCACTGCTGCAGAAATTAAAACATTTCATAAGAAGTGGTATAGATCTGATCTGACACATTTATTCATCATCGGGAATGAATTTGAGTCAAATCTTTCTACTACTATTGCGAATGTGTTTGGAGCAATAAAAACTGATGAAAATATTGTTACAGATACTGATGTGCGACTTGCTCAATTAACGAATGAAAATACTGTTGAAGATACCTTGTCAACACCAACCGATTCTTTGGCGGATAAAATTGATTTTCTTTCAGATAAAAATTGCTACGTTGTAGATGGCAAAATTTGGATGAAAGAACCAAATTGGATTAATAAAAGTTCAAATGGAAGAATTCTTGGCGTTGTATTAACCGTTATAGGAATCGGTGGAATGATTGTAGCAGCTCCAATAACAGTTGCTTTAGTAGCCCCTATTGCTGTTATTGCTGGAGGTGTTTCAACAGTTTCAGGAATCTATTTGATGTCTTCAAGCTATCTGAAAGACCCAACATACATTGAAGCAAAACGTCAAGAAGACTTGAAAAATGGCTTTGAATATGCTTATCGCTATCAACGTGCTGGAATTACTTTAACACCATTCGAAAGACGTGGCATATTTTTACAAGAAATGACAGTACGTTTCGAGATGCTCCCAAAGCTACCAATGTTGCTTTTAGCAGATAATTATGAGATAAATGATCCTATTTTTACAAACATTTTGGCTCAAGATGAACATAATTATTTATATACAATCAAGAAAGAATTCATTAAACAACGCAATCAATATAAATTATTGATCGAAAATCTTGAAAAAGAACTTGTAGAAGCAACGAAACCATATGCATATGCACGTGATATCGGACTCAACTACGCAAAAGATATCTATAATCAAAACTACTTTGTTTTGTTTTATAGATCATTGAAGGCTACATATGAGCAAAATATCGAAAAAATTGAAAAAGCTTTAACAGATAAAAAAATAACCGTTGAAGAGCGCGATAATTATTTAGCTCAGGAAAAGGTGTTATTTGAAGCAGCGGTAAAATCTTCTGAACTTCAAACAGGACTCGCTATTGCAAATGAAGCATTGAATAGAATGGAAGCTGAGTTTCAACATACTTATCAATTTCAAATACAAGCTTGCAAGCAGTCCATCCGTTACGAGCAAAGAAAAGCAGTGTATGCAAGAGGCAAAGAAGCTTTAGTTTATGAATTTGATGAGCAGCTCCGCGCTTCTCTATCTCATTTTCCTGTTTATGTAACATCATTGCCTGATTATATCGATTTACGCTAACCTGTAATAATACTAGCGGTCTAAAAAGTGGATTTAGACCGCTAGTGGTATATTTTTATAACCATCTATTGCAAGCAATAGATGGTACAAAGGTAAGTGTAAATTTGGATACTAATCTTCTTAAGGAATGGTTTGAGAATCAAAAAAGGGATCTCCCATGGCGGAGATCTCCTTCACCCTATGCAGTTTGGATTTCTGAAGTTATGCTTCAGCAAACACAAGTGTCAGTTGTGATTCCCTATTTTCAGCGGTGGATGGAACGGTTTCCTACAATAAAATCTCTAGCGTCAGCTTCATTAGACGAAGTCATAAAAATGTGGGAAGGACTTGGGTATTACTCACGAGCACGTTATTTGCATGAAGGAGCTCAATTTATCTGCACTCATTATGATGGAGAACTACCATCAGATGAGCAAAAATTAAAGAAAATTAAAGGTTTGGGTCCCTACACAATCGGGGCTATATTAAGTTTTGCCTTTCATCAGAAAAAAGCTGCTGTTGATGGAAATGTTATTCGTGTCCTCACACGTTTTTTTGGTATTAAAGAGGATATCTCCAAGCCATCCACAATTAAATTATTGCAGAAAAAGGCAGAAGAAATTTTACCTGAAAATGAGTCGTGGCTTGTCAATGAAGGATTAATTGAACTCGGCGCAACTGTATGTCAAAAGAAGGCATCTTGCTCCAAGTGTCCTTTAAGAAAAAATTGTTACAGTTATATAAATAATGAAGTTAGTTCATTGCCAATAAAATCAAAACGTATTCAAACTGAATATCTTTATCGAGCTGTAATAGTCATTAAACATGAAGATCATTTTCTCATTAAAAGAGGGAGAAAAGGTGAAATCATGCACGATCTACATGAATTTCCTTTTATAGAAACCTCTGTAGAAAGTCTTACAGATGATCAAATTCTTGAATTTGTAAAAAAAGTATATGGCTTGAATGTAAAACAAATCACCGAACTTTCAGATGTTTCACATTCATTTACACGCTTTCAGGTGCGTTTAGATCCATTTTTAATTATTTGTCAGAAGAGATTGTCGGTTGAGAATATGGAGTGGATGTCGTTGAAGTCGTTGAAGAAGCTAGCGTTTTCTTCCGGTCATCGCCGCATTTTTCAACAGGTTCAAGACATTTCTGACGATTAGCCTCAGCAAGTTTTAGATATTTATAAAAAGCTGTGTTGCCATTATATACTGAAATCTCAAAGCCCTCACTACCACCAAAAATTCCTTTTTTCAATATATAGCTCTTAAAAAATGCAAATAATCCATGTGAGATTGCTTTGAACATAGATGAATCTTTTTTGCCTTTGTATTGCTTTGCAAATAGCGTTGAATAAGATTCCATTTTCAAAAGAAAATCTGAGACCGTGTTGTATGAATAATGTCGCAATGGATTTTGCAATTTGACTTCACGCAGATTTTTTGTAATGATAGCTTCATGAACCTGAGCATCTGTAAATTGTGTTTCTTGACGATTATATAAACGAACTTGTCTATCGGGATACCACCCACACCACTTTATCCATTTGCCTTTATATTCGTTATGTCGAGGAAAAGAATAGATGCAACCACTGCTGAGGGCAGTTTGCGTAATTTCTTTTTCTAATTCTTTTGATAATACCTCATCACTATCGATTGAAAGAATCCACTCATTGCGTGCTAGATTCGAAGCGATGTTGTGAGTAGGGCCAAATCCACTAAAAAATTGTTTATGAATAGTGACATTCGAAAACTTGCTTGCGATGATTAATGTATCATCTGTAGATCCAGTATCACAGATCAATACTTCGTCAAAACTAGTTAAACTATTTAAAACTTCTTTGAGATATTTTTGACTATTTTTTGTTAGAATAGTCACGCTAATAGGTGTTTTCATTTTTGAAGCTTCTGTTTTAAAGAATTAGGATATTATTCAGAATTATACTCATTTGTCATGAGAAAAAAAATATAAAAAAATGATTAATTTAGAAGTTTCTAATTTATTGATCATTTTGCCTTAATCGTAAATTAGTCTTGACCATTTTACGACATTACTTAAAATGGTCATGCTAAAAGCGGTCGCAAGGAGGCTAAGAAAAAATTGATTTAAATCTAAAATTCACTTCGTTAGCTCGGTAGAGCGTCTGTTCAAAGCCCGGAGTGACGTAAGGAACTCCGGGAAAAATAAAAAAAGAATTAGAGCTCGGAAGAGCGACTCAAATATGAGATTATTACGTAGAAGTATTTCAAATAGTTTGTGTGTCTGATTATAAAGAGTGTTAGTATATTGTCGCATATTTGAGTCGCCCTACACGGGCTCTATTTATTTTCTATTTACCCGGAGTTCCTTACGTCACTCCGGGCTTTGAACAGACGCTCTACCGAGCTAACGAAGTGAATTCTAGATTTAAATCAATTTTTTCTTAGCCTCAAGCAACACGTACTTCAAAGTGAAAAAAAACGAACGCGACACTTATTCAAATAAAATTACCTGGAATTCTTATATGCATGATATTTTAAATAAAAGTGTATCGGATCAAAATTTTCTTAAAGATTTTTTAATGCGTCGCCCGAGAAGAAATAGACAAAGCCCAGCTATGCGTGCATTATTGCAAGAAACGCATCTAAATCCAAATCAATTTGTCGCGCCCCTTTTTGTTGTTGAAGGGACTCAATGCAAACAGCCTATATCAAGTATGCCTGGAATTTTTCGCTATTCTACGGATACTTTGCTTAAAGAAGTTATCGAACTATATAAACTTGGCATTCGTGCAGTCGATCTTTTTTGCGCTATTCCAAACGAAAAAAAAGATGCAAGAGCTTCAGAAGCTGTTCGATCTAATAATTTAATGCAGAAATCGATTAAAATATTAAAACAAGAAATTCCTGAAATGATCGTGATGGTTGATGTTGCTCTTGATCCATTTACAGACCATGGGCATGATGGACTTGTCAATGAAAAAGGGCAAATTGAAAACGATTCCACACTTTTAGTTTTAGCTCAGATGTCTATATTGGCAGCCGAAGCAGGTGTTGATATCATCGCACCAAGTGATATGATGGATGGAAGAATTGCATACATTCGTTCTGAATTAGACAGAGCAGGGTTTAGTCAAGTCGGTATTCTTTCCTATGCTGCAAAATATGCCTCAGCATTCTACGGTCCATTTCGTGAAGCATTGAATTCAACACCCAAATTTGGCGATAAAAAAACATATCAATTGAATCCAGCCAACACAAGAGAAGCTCTTTTAGAATGCGCTCTAGATGAATTTGAGAGTGCAGATATGTTACTTGTTAAACCGGCATTACCTTACTTGGATATTATTGCAAAAGTCAGAGAAATAACAAATTTGCCGATCGGGGCTTACCATGTAAGTGGTGAATACTCAATGGTGATGGCTGCTGCAGAAAGAGGGTGGTTAGATGCCGACCGTGTTTTTGAGGAATGTTTAATCTCGATAAAACGTGCCGGAGCAGATTTTATATTTACTTATGCTGCAAGGAAAGTTGCTGAGAAAATGAAAAGAGAGGGGTAATATATTATTTATATTATTTAGATAAAAGTCTTGCGATGCTTTGTTAGCTCGGAGAGAGTCTGTTCTTTGATTTATTGTCTTTGTTCATTAATTAGCAAGTAGAGTTCCGGACCTGTAAATGCTTTTACTCCGATATCACGAAGCCAAGCAGACATGCCATAACCCCAACGTGAGCGACTGCTCTTTGTGTAGAAGATATCAAGAGGCATTGAGAATCCAATACCTTTATCTTGATAACGATGACCGTTGATGATGTCATGAGCATTTGTATGGGTGTACCAAAACGTTAACCGAAAACCACTCGGATAGTATCGAGATACTTCATAGCGGACACCATAATCATCTGCTAAAAATTTTCCGGCGCTAATTTTAAAATCAAGTCCTGCGCATTCCCAGTCATAATAGATATTTACAAACCACTGTTTTCCAAGAAATCTTTGGTAGGTAGGTTTGAAGCCTTCTAGCTTTCGAATTTTATTTGTAAATCCTACCCCTTCGAGATTTCTTTTCTTTAAAATGGCACCTTCCACACCAATCGCCCAAGAGGAGTTAACAGGATAATACAAGATCGCTCCCGCAGCTCCACCATATTCCGGTTCAAAAAGACCAATTGCGCTACTTGTGTACCAACCTCGACCCATGTTTGTTGTTTTTTGAACATAAGCTTGGTCGATGGTGATAGATTTTTGTTTATAATAATTGATGATATCGGTTCTTACGTTGATTAGCTGTGAAGGGTTCAAACGATCCATATCATTAATGTCATAAAGATTCGACAATAGAAAATATCCGAAACTACACGAGTAAAATACATCATCGTATATAAAGCCGTTAAGATTGCATGAGAGTCCTAGGGCATATTTGAACTTACCTTTCGCACTACCAAATAAAATATTCGTTTTTGGTAATATTTCAATATTCCACAAATCACGATCCTTTTTATATAGCAATTTGGATTCGTATGGATTCGGATAGCTGATTTCGTGCAATGGAGTGAGGACATTTAATTCATATTTACCGATTTCTTGGGAGCGATATGCACGTACATATTCCATGTCAAAGCGATATTCTTGAATTGGAAATTCCCCTGTATCCATCGTGATAATCACTTGGTCGATATCATCGGGTATTAGGGATGCCAAGATAGGATTCAATCGATCTCGCACGTTTCTTTCTTCACGATAGACACCATTGACAATTGTCATACGGATAGTTTTTCGATCGCATTCATTGCTCAGCCATGCCTCAAGTAAACTGAAACCTTGATTAGCTAATGTAAAATTGAGGTCCTGAACAAAAACATCCTCGGGACGTAAGTATCCAATTGATTGAGTATTAACGGGAGCTCGATAAGGAAGGGGGTCATCAATTTTTGGAATAATCCCTTCGGTGGCGCCAAAATTGAAATACGAGGAAGCCGAAAATGCGACAGAATTGCCTCTGACATATGACAACGACAGATCTACGCTATCCCATATACGATATTTTAAACCATAATTCCATCTGCAATTTGATTCTCTTCCATCCGGATGTTTTTCGATATGATGATCCCAATAGGGTGTTGCATCATATTCTAGAACTATTGAGAAATTTCTTACATATTTGTTTTCAAACTTTCGAAAAGGCATCCATGCAAGCCCTCCAAAGAATCCTCTGATTCTATGCATGCCATACCCTAAGCTCAATTCCATATTGTAATTGAGAAATACTTGGCTGAATACAATATACTGTGATTTAAATGCGCGTGTTCCCATGACATCTTCAAAACCTATTGAGACACCGGGAAGTCTGTATTGGCTATCTTCTGCACTAAAAAGTGAAAACTTAACGTTTGCTCCTTTGTCTGAGAAATCTCCAAATCCATAAGGGGTCAAGATTGGGTCGTCTACCCCGAGGAAAACACGATAATTGAATGATACTTCCAGTCTATCAATGAGTTGGCAACGGAGGTTATAAAGCGAATAGGGATGTACATAAGTATACCCTGCCCCTAATTCACCCTCTGTTCCCATACGTGCAGAAGGCATATTAATATATCCACCTTGAAGTAGATTATTGTACATCACAGGCAAGCGTTCCTTACCACGTTGATTCCAATAATTGACTATAACAAGATCACGCATCAAATTTTCTTGAGTGTTTAATCCACAAAATTCAGAAAATAAGAGAACAGGATTCAAACTCAATATTACTAGAGTTAACAATCGAAGAAAGTAGTGACGTATAATATAGGTCATATGAAAGAACATCAGAGTATAAAAAAAAGGAAAGGATACGAGGATTGCTGCTAAAAAGCAAGGAAACTAATTATTGATAAGCCATTTTGTTTTATGTAATTAATTAATTAAATTCTATTGACGATCAGTTTGTTTTGTTAATTAAATTATTTCAATATATTTTTATATATACTCCAGTGTTAAGCCATTGATGATTAATTCTGTTTAACAGAAAGTGCTGTGATCCAGAAATTAGTGAAATTTAAACCAAATAATTTTAATTAATATTAAATTCCTCTATTATTTGTTTAAACGATTGAGCAAGGATCATATATGACAAATATTAAAGTTACTAAAGGGCTTGATATCCCTATTAAAGGAAAACCTGAAGGGAATGTAAAGCCATTTATAGTGAGTGGGGAAGCAAATCCATTACCGCCTTCTCAAATAGCTCTAGACCTCACAAGCTTTGAAGACATTAAATTTCGTCTGATTTCAACAGTTGGGGATAGTGTTAAATTAGGTCAGCCTATTGCAGAAGATAAAGGAACTCCTGGACGAATGTTTGTGGCACCGGCGGGAGGAATTATCAAGGAAATCCGTCGTGGGTTAAAAAGGAGATTGCTTGATATCGTCATAGATGTTGCAGAACAAGAAGAAATTCAACAAAAAGATCTTATCAACCTTTCTCAAATTTCTTCTGAAGAACTTATCAGTAAATTATTGGAAGGCGGATTATTTACACATATACGTCAGCGCCCTTTTAATATATTAGCAAACCCTCATAAAAAGCCTCGAAGCATATTTGTTAAAGCATTAGAATCCGCACCGTTTTCACCCCCAGCAGAGTTTCAGATCGCAGGATATGAAAAAGAATTTCAAATGGGATTAAATACTTTAGCTAAATTGACAAGTGGGAGTGTTCATTTAGTTTATCGTAAGAGCACGATGAATTTTCCCTTTCTCAATGCAACAGGTGTACAAAAGCATACTGTAGAAGGTCCTCATCCAGCTGCAAATCAATCATTGCATATTCAAAATATTGATCCTATACGTTCTGTTGAAGATGTCGTTTGGACAGTAAATGCTCATGATGTTGTTACGATAGGTTATTTTGTAATGCACGGTAGATATTTTGTGGATCGTATAATAAGTATTGCTGGTCCTGGGATATTAGAGGATAGAACCGGTTATTTTAAAATTAGGGAAGGGTATCCGATAGAAGATTTGATTTCAGGAAGAGTTCATAAAGGTCTTATGCGATTTGTTTCAGGTGATATTTTGACTGGAAGACCTGTAAATACCGAAGACTATTTAGGGTTTAATGATTATTGTTTTTGTGTCATACAAGAAAACTTATCGCGTGAATTCTTGAATTTTCTCAGGATTGGAACGAATAAATATACATTCAGTAAGACATATCTCTCGGGTCACTTTGATAATACAGAACGAGAATATGATTTTACAACAAGCCAACATGGAGAGCATCGTCCATTTATTGACGCAACACTTTATGATAAAGTGATGCCTTTAGATGTTCCAACGATGCATTTGGTTAAAGCTGTCCTTGCCGAAGATTATGATTTAGCTGCAGAATTAGGTTTGATTGAAGTGGATAGTGAAGATTTTGCGTTAGCTTCTTTTGTTGATCCTTCCAAAATTGAGATGGGAGAAATCATTAAAAAAGGCTTGAATCGCTATGCGTCAGATATGCTGAAATAGTTGCGTTGGGTTAAATGATAATATAGCTTAAATTAGTGAAGGCGATTCATTTGAAGGTAGTCGTCAAATCTAGAAATATGCACAAATATGGTGCTTCATAATAAAGCGAAAGAGGACTTTCGCACTCCAAACGCTTCGCGTGGTTTTAGGA
>JACDES010000072.1 GCA_013816265.1 Parachlamydiaceae bacterium
TATTTCATGCCGGCCCTTCAGGCCTAACACAAGGAACTTTCCTTAATATTAATAGAACCGTAAAGAAATAAGCAATTCTCATTTTTTTTCTTATTTTGACAGCATTGGGCTTTGAACAGACGCTCTAGCGAGCTAACGAAGTAAATTCTAGATTTAGTTCAATTTTTTCTTAGCCTCACTCCAAAGGGGGCGCTCTCTATAATGAATCTATGATAAAACTAAGCCCTTGGATGCGTCTCGTCATAGACCTTCTTTTTCAATTTTGGTGACACTTGTGTATAGATCGTTGTTGTCGACAAGGAACTATGCCCCAAGATAACCTGAATGGTCTTCAGATCCATTCCATTTTCAAGCCAGTGTGTCGCAATAGTATGACGTATTGTATGTGGAGTCACTTTTCCTGCCAGACCGCTTGCTGTCAGATAAAAATTAAAGTTCCTATCAATCGATCGTGTCGTTAGTCGATTCCCATGTTTGTTTAAAAAAATGGCATCATCGTCATCTTGTGGGGCATGTTCGTCAGTATTTTCATGTCTTTCAGGATTAGCCAAATAGTTTTTTATCCATTCAGCAGCATTTTTTGTGATCGGAACAATTCGTTCTTTATTGCCCTTTCCTTTTAGCTTGATCAATAAACTTGAATGGTCGAAATCTTGTTTGTTAAGAGCTGCTAACTCGCTTACGCGTAATCCTGAGCTATAAAACAGCTCCATAATGGTACGGTCACGGAATCCTAAATAGCTAGAGGTGTCGGGTTGTTCGAGCAATCGACGCACCTGTTCGTAGGATAATGAAACCGGTATTTTTTTATCTAATTTTAAGCTATCAATATCCTCAGTCGGATTAATCGTAATTAAATTGTTGGATAATGCGTATTTGAAAAAACTTCTCAGTGAAGATAGACGACGTGCAATGGTTCTTTTGTGTTGTTGATTGGTATTGAGGGATGCGAGGAATCCTCTGATTGTCTTACGATCAATTGTGGAAAGCAAAATTAAATTATCATGGGGTGTCGTTTGCGAGAGATATGGGACTTTATGTGAAATTTTATTGGGCTTATTTTCTTTTTTCGAATTAGGATAGATATCTGCTTCTAAAAATTCTTTAAAGGCATTTAAGTCGATGGCATAATTCCGGATTGTATGCTCAGAGGCATTTTTGATGACTCTTAGATGTTCCAAAAACTGGTAACATGTGGCGATAAACACAAGAAACTCCTAATCAAGTCACCTTTACATTCGTTTTTGGAAATTCAAAGCAAAGCAGATCATCTGCGGCGAATGTATTTGGAAACACCGTTCTTGCTTCAATTTCAAATTCTCTTAAATTTTGATATCTAGCTGAAAAATGGGTAAGAATCAGCTCTTTAGCATTGGCATCCTTAGCGATCGTTGCGGCTTGCTTTGCGGTCAAATGACTGTGTGTGAGTGCCAATTCTTTATGCTCTTCAAGATACGTACTTTCACATAACAACATAGTGGCGTTGCGGGCAATATCGATGGCATTCTGACAAGGAAGAGTATCAATCACAACAGCAAAACTATCTCCTTGCCGAATCCAGCTTACATCCTCCAGTCGGACTTCTTTACCATTTATGATAATAAATCCCTTATCTTCGAGTTCTTTAACAAGTGGTCCGTAAACGCCCATTTCTTTCAACTTTTGGGAATCATATTTTCGTGAATTTGCCTCTGATATACGCCATCCGATGTTTTCGACACCATGCTCTAGAAATGTTGCTTCGATTTTAAATCTTCCATCATCTTCAACAATCCCTTCTTTTGAAACGGGATGTTCGATGACATTAATCATTTCATGGTAAATAGATCCATAACGAAGCCTATCGAAATACTTTTTGCCACTTGCAGGATAGTAACAATGGATGGGTCTTGTGACTTTATCGAGATTAAGTCTCATTAACATTGAACCTAATCCCAAACAATGATCCCCATGAAAATGAGAGACAAGTATGCGCGTGACAGTTGTAGGAGCTACATTAGCAAAAATAAATTGACGTTGCGTTCCTTCGCCTGGGTCAAATAGAAAACCCTCATCATTCCAACGGAGGAGATATGCACCATGATTACGGTTACGCGTCGGTTGCTGGCTTGAGCATCCTAAAATGATGAGATCACGCACTGTCATTTATGTAGATCTCCAGCTAAAGAAATTGAATCTCCCAAGGATTAATCCAATAAAGGCCCCTGATAGGTGGGCCATGTTGGCAATTCCGGGAGATATTGTTATATTTGTTGATTTTTCAAGTACAAAGGAGAACATTTGAATCACAGCCATGGCACCGATGAAAACCAGCATAGAAATAATTGTCATTTTATCAAGCTGATACCCTTCCCATGGTGCATAACGCTGTCTCATCCAGATGTATGTCAGCATTCCGCACAATATTCCTGAAAATCCGATGAAATTTGCACCACTCATGATATATTGTGCAATATTTGAAAAAATGCCGACGATGACAATAAAAAAAATGTAGCTCCATGAGGTCATTCGTTGTTCGATTTGTTTTCCAAGAACTAGCAACCAAAGCATATTAAAAAATAGGTGGAATATGTCGGCATGAAGAAAATCGGGAGTGATTAGTCTCCATATCTCGCCCTGGCGAATTTTCTCAAACATAGGAACATTTACAATTTGCTCTTTGATGGCTCCAAAGCCATCTTTTAATATTATGTTATATAGACCTTGCCAATACGGAGTATGATTAATTTTTTCAACAAGTTGTTGTCCATCTGGTGGCAACGTATTAACGTCTTGGAGCGCCTCATAACCATATAAATTGACAAGTTTTTCGATCAGTCCATAAACAGAAGGGTAATCAAAAAGCATCACTTTTTCCACAGGCGAATTAAAGAGGGTCGATACAGAGGCACTGGCATTTGCATGTGGATCAACTTTTGGAGTCAATAGATGGGACAATAAAAATAACAAACAACAGCCCAATATTATAAATCTTGTAATGGGTCCTAGAGGTTTATTTTGCATAGAAATTGGTGGGATCTGTTTCTCTTGATTTGAATTATTTTTGAATGCTGGTTTTGGTGTAGAGGCGATCGTGATAATATCTGGGTCATCTTCAGGTTGAAAAATGGTACTTTTTGGCTTCATTACCTCAAAAATAGGGTCTTGCGGATTTTCTTCAAAGAGACGGAACCATTTCATCGCTTCAGCAACTTGATCTTCGTCGGTGATCCATATCAAGCATTTACTTATTCCATAGTCGTTACTGCCCCAATCTTGATTGGTATTTAACTCCAATTCATGGTGAATACCTTTATGTTTTAGAAATAAGGAAAATGCGAGACCTTTTCGTTCATCGCTTATAGTTCCTATTAACCGCATTTGTTAGACCTCTTCTTGGATTTTACGAATAATAGTTGATGTTGAAAGGCTCGGAACGAGTTGTACAATATGAATTTTTCCCCCATTACTTTTTACTGTTTCCGCTTCGATACAATTTTCTCCGTATTCAGCCCCATTGACATGTACGTGTGGCTTTATTTTGGACAGAATTGCACAAGGATCAGTTTCGTCAAACCATGTGACAAAGTCGACAAATTCCAGCGCCGCCATCATTTGTAATCGATATTCCAATGGGATGATGGGACGTTTCGTGCTTTTATATTTTTTTATTGAGGCATCGGTATTAAGGGCAACGATTAAGAAATCAGCCTGTCGTGAAGCTTCATAAATGATTTGCATATGTCCGGCATGTAATAAATCAAATGAACCATTTAAGGTTGCGATTTTTCGTCCATTTTTTTTCAAGATCTCTACGCTTATTGAAATATCTTTTGGATCAAGCATTTTTAAAAGACATGCTTCAGACCATAACTCAGAGAGATATAATTGCATAAAAAAATCCTTAGTCATTACCCCAAGATACAAGAGATCTTGTTGGGAATGCGATCTTGAAAACTTCATCATAGTGTTCAACGAAATGCATCGTTAAACCTTTACGAATGTAATCAGGAAGCTCCTCATAATCACGTATGTTATCTTTTGGGAATATTAATACTTTTAATCCAGCTCTTCTTGCAGCTACCATTTTTTCTTTTACACCTCCTATCGGGAGAATACGACCTGTGAGGGTCAATTCACCAGTCATTCCCAAATTAGCAAGGATAGGAGTATCGAGTAATAGTGATATAAGAGACGTCACCATCGTAATACCGGCTGAAGGTCCATCTTTGGGTGTTGCCCCTTCAGGGATATGGATATGAACATGTGATTTTTCAAAAAATGTAAAGCCTGGCGCATATTTATGAATACCGCCATGGAGGTAACTCCAAGCGATTTCTGCAGATTCTTTCATGACATCGCCGGCTTGTCCGGTGAGCTTCATAGCAGTTTTTTCTGCTCCGACTTTAATCGATTCGATATAAAGTGTTGCCCCACCCAACGCAGTCCAGGCAAGTCCCATCGCAACACCTATTGGCGTGTTTTCATAAAAACGATCGCTTGTGAATACCGGTTTACCAAGGTAATCCTTTAATGTGTCAGTCGTAATTTTATAATTCACTTCTTCAGGATGAATTGCCTTTTTCTTGCCTTTTACAGGACCCTTTTTATTTGATTGTTTTTCTATTTCGTCTTGGGTCCTCACAATTTTTACCGCGATTTTTCTTAAGATCTTTTTAATTAAGTTTTCGAGGCTTCGAACACCGGCTTCTCTTGCGTATCCGTTGATGAGGGAGCGCAATCCTTCTGTTGTGAATGTCACTTCTGTGGCTTTCAGCCCCATCATTTTACGATTGCGTGGAATCAAATATTTTTTGGCGATTTCAAGTTTTTCCTGCATGATATAACCCGAAAGGCGCATGATATCCATACGATCTTTTAAGGGTTCAGGTATTGTATCAAGGACGTTTGCTGTAACAATGAATAACACATTCGATAGGTTGCAACGGACATCGAGATAATGGTCTAAAAATTCCGCGTTTTGTTCCGGATCTAGAACCTCTAATAACGCTGATGCAGGATCTCCATGATAACTTTTTCCCATTTTATCTACTTCATCGAGCATGATGACAGGATTCATCGTTTGGCAAAACTTAAGAGCCTGAATCAATTTACCCGGCATTGCTCCTACATATGTACGACGATGACCTTTAATCTCTGCTTCATCGCGCATGCCACCAACAGAGAATCGGTAAAACTGTCTGTTGAGGGCGCGAGCTATACTTTTTCCAATACTGGTTTTACCAACACCTGGGGGTCCCACAAGACATAGAATCGTTCCACGAACTCCACCGGTCAATTTTCCAACCCCAATAAATTCCAGGATCCGTTCTTTAATATCTTCTAGGCCGTAGTGATCTTGTTCTAAGATTTTTTCGGCTTCTTGGAGATCGTGTCTTTCTTTGCTATTTATTCCCCAAGGAATCACTGTAAGCCAGTCTAAATATCCACGCGCTACGCCATATTCAGCAGATTGGACATCTAGTACACTGATTTTTTCAATTTCTTCTGTGATAACCTTTAAGACATCAGGTGGGACGACTCTTTCTTTGATTCGAGCTTCAAATTTTTCTCGATCTAAGGATTTATCATCTCGTTCAATTCCCAACTCTTTTTTTATTGTCTTCAGTTGTTCACGTAAGAAGAAGTCTTTTTGACTCTTATTGATGGTGGCTTCGATTTTTTGATTAATACTATGTTGAAGGATGCTGATATCTAATTCTTTCTTTAAGAGAATTAGAGACTTATCAATTCTTTTTTGGATATCGTATGTTTCTAATACATCTTGCAGCTCTTCACGGGTGGATGTTGTCAAGGCAACGGCAAAATCGGCTAACTTTCCTGGTTCTGTGAAATCAGAATGACCCAAGAAAATTTGTAATTCTTCTTTGAAGAGGGGATTGAGCTTTAACAATTCTTTAATGGTAGAAATGATGCTGATGGAATAGGCTTTGAGTTCTTGTGTCAAAGTGTTATTGTCTTCTTGATAAGACACTTTAGCTTTTAGGGATTTGGCATCTTTAATGGGTTGTAAGACTTTGAGTCTTTTTTCCATATTTAAGATGACTTGTGCTCCGCCCTGTTCCATGGGGATGATGCGTAGAATACGAGCTAAGACGCCTATTTCGTATAAATCTTCGAATCCTACCTTGTAGATATCTGCTGTTTCGGATTTAGTTAAGAGTAAGCCGATACATTTGTGTTCGGATTTAGCTACAACTTTGAGAATTTCGAAAAATGGTCCTGGCTCTATGACGAGAGGGGCAGCCATTCCTGGAAAAAAGGGACGTCGTAATAAAGGGAAAATAAATACGCTTTCAGGAGTAGGATCTTTTTTTGATATATGATCATCCTCTTCATAGGGATTTATGAGTCCGTGTTCCATTTCCAAATCGAATGATCCGTCTTCTATTTCGAGCATGTCTACCTAAATTATTCATTAATTTTTGCTTATCGATTCAAATTCCTTAAATCAATGGGCAGGTTATAAGTGTCTCAAGAGTTTACAGCTTTCAATGAAATTATTCAACAGTTGGATTTTCATACTGAATTATTTCGCATTTGATTTCGCATTTGATAAAGATTTGATTCTTAGATATAATCATCCTTTAATATGAATTATAAAATAATTGAGTTTGTAGAAAGTTGGGCGAAATTGAGTGAATTAATCCTCCAAATGAAAGCGAAAGAGGACTTTCGCACTCCAAACGCTTCGCGTAGCCTAAAGGATTTAATATTTTGAGTGAATCGCGAAGCGTTTGGAGTGCGAAAGTCCTCTTTCGCTTTCATTTTGGAGTGACCCATTCAATTTTCACAGCCTCTTTGGAACTCAAGAAGGAACTATTATGGCTGACGATTTATTACAACACCTATCAAAAGAGCAAGGCATGGAGGTGTTGGCTAAATATCGAAAATTAGCAGAGAAAAAAGAAGAGGAATACCTATATTCAAAAGCCTCTTTTTCTAAAGATCACTCTCGGCTCGACGGCCCTCAATATGATCATCGGATGCCATATAAAAGAGATGTCGATCGCATTTTGCATTCGAAAGCATTTTCTCGTTATGTCGATAAAACACAGGTCGTTTATTTAGTCGATAATGATCATATCACTCATCGCAGCTTACATGTTCAATTAGTTAGTAGCTTTGCGCGTGGAATCGCTGAAATCTTACGCCTCAACTTGGATCTCGTTGAAGCTATTGCCCTTGGACATGATGTGGGACATCCTCCATTTGGTCATGAGGGAGAAGGGTATCTTTCCGCGCTTTCAATTGAATATGATAATGGACCTTTTCTACATGCCTTGCAATCATGTCGACTTTTTACTGAAATTGAACCTCTCCATTTAGGCCTAGCTGTTTATGACGGCTTCCTTTGTCATGATGGGGGGATGGGCGGTAATCTTCTGATGCCTACATTCGGCAAAACATGGGACATGCATGCTAAAGACAAAAAGCAAAAGAAAGGTAACCCGGAATTTAATCCAATTCCTGGATCATTAGAGGGTTGTTTGGTAAAATTATGCGATACAATGAGTTATGTGGGCCGCGATATCGAAGATGCGATCTGTTTGGGTATTCTCACAAGAAATGAAATTCCAACAACCATTTTAGGAAATTCTAATCGCGAAATTCTAAGTCATCTTGCTGCTGATGTCATACGAAATAGCTATAATAAAGATTATATTGCCATCTCAGAGGAGTCTTTTGAAGCCCTAAGAACGTTGCGTCGATTTAACTTTAAACAAATTTACACACATCCAAAACTTAAAGTCGAGTCATCAAAAATCAAGCATAGCTATCGTATTATGTTTGAATGGCTGCTTTCTGATTTAAAATCGAATCTTAAAAAAAGTTATATTTGGACAAATTATCTCCATAAAAGATCTCAGATTTATCTGACCGATACATCTCATGTACAAATGGTTATCGATTATCTTTCGGGAATGACAGATAGCTTTTTTGTGAGAACTTTAGAAAAAATCATTGTTCCTAAAAAAATCGAACTCTTTTAAGTATTTATGCGCGCCCTCATCATTGAAACGAGTACTGAGAGAGGCTTATTGGCTCTTGTCGAAGACGAAAAAATACTTTGGAGTAAAGAGCTTCCTTTTGGATACAATCAGTCCAAATCATTAATGCCCGAATTGCAGTCAATGATGCAAACTTTGCACCCTTTTCCGATGCCGGATTGCCTTGGGGTAGGAATAGGACCAGGTTCATATACCGGAATTCGTATAGGAGTTGCGGCCGGCAAAGCATTAGCTTATAGTTGGAAGTTACCTCTTATTGGCGTTTGCAGTTTGATGGGCTTTATTCCAGAAGGGCATAATGGAACTTTTGCAGCCATTATCGATGCCAGAATGGGAGGGGCCTATGTTTTAAAGGGCAAAATTGTTGATGGGATAGTAGAATATATAGATATTCCAAAGATATGTTCACTCATAGAATTAAATTCTTATCTAAAAGACACCCAGGTAATTGTGACGCCTGTTGTTCAATCTTTAAAAGCAAAATTAGCTGTTTTATATCCACAGTCTCAATGGGAATGGAAAGAAGTGACTGTTTCGGCTTCTGCATTAAATAAAGAAATCTCCACTAAGTTCCAGAGGAAAGAATGGAGCATAAATGGTCAGGTAGAGCTTCTATATTTACGTAAGACCGAGGCAGAACTGGAAAAAGAGCGAAAATATTCAAATCATACATCGACAGAAGTTTAAGAATCTTAATTATTTTTCGATTTTCGAATTGTTTAAATAACAACAAAAATACATCTTTAATTTCAGCTTAAACACCCTTTAAATTAGTTGTTGAATATATTTAAAATAAGGTTTATTATAATTATATAGAGATAGTTGTTTTTAAAGATGCTAATTGGAGGTCTGTATGAGTTTTGTTGATTTTAATATTAATCTGAGTCCAACAAATCCAATACTAGATCCAATTCTCGTTAATACCAGGAACGATCAACATCTTGATTATTTAACAGCACAATATGATGAACTAAGGAAGCAAGGGACCACTGAGGATAATAGAAAAATTGAAGGATACATAGACAGAAACAAAAACGGACGACTACAATTAGTCCCACTCGGATATGGAATTGGCTTTGTTGGTTATTTAGATATAAAAAAGGGAAGGGTAAAATTGCATTATGAGCCTATTGACCCAGGGCTACTTAGATTCACAGGAATTGTAGCTGTAAAAAGATTCATAGTTAAAGATCAAATGGATAGAGCAGTCAATGAAATAGAAAGATTGGATAAAATTATCAACAATAGGCTTGAAGAAGTAGTAAGAATAGTTAAGTTAATAGACAAAGAACCAAATGAAGTAGAAAGAGATAACCTTAGTATTGATTTGTGGTATGCACTGGATACGGCAGCTATACCGATAGCTGAAAGAAATATATGGGCAAAATATCTTGAAATTGTAGATTTTTTGTATTCTACTCTACCTAACACAAATGTACCTAACAAAAATATATCTTTTGATATTGTTAAAGCCGAACAAGATATTGATATGTTAAGTAGTCATCCTCCTATAACAGTGCGTGAAGCTCATAATGATTTGGTCCAAATAGAAGCTGATATTAAGAAATTAAGAGCTGAAAAAAAACAATTAAAAGAAGTCATAGCTTCTGAAAAGGATATTGGCTCAAGTAGTCATATAAGAGATGATTCATTAAATGAGAAAAAAGTTGTTAATGCCGAACTTGAAAGATTGCGTAAGGTTAGGCATGACCTGCATGTAGCTGAAGGAAAATTAATACGTAAAAATAGATTAAAAAAATTGGGTAAAAATTTTATTTAAGTTATTTAATAGTAAAGTATCATAAAAAATAAAGAGTTTACACAGGGAGAGTTATGGATATATCATCTGTTTCAAATACACCAATTTCAAATAACACTGTTTCTGATATTGATGAAATTAACATTATAAATCGGGCATATATAGTTAGTTATGAAGCATCCTGGGGTGTTAGAGCTGCTTTAATGTTTATGCTCTCCAATACTTATTCAAGTATTCGTAGTATTGCCTCAAAAACACCTATTCCGGTAAAAAACGAAGAGGTGTTTAACGAGAATTATAACCAAATAGTTGATCAATGGAAGGGGGGGGTTGGTCAAAATGAATTTATAGATAAATTAAGAAAAGGTATCCGATTGCATTCGACTGATAAATCTTTTCAAATGAATTTAATTCAACAAATAGAAATTAATAATAAAATGACGACTGCTATTAGCAATCATTATAACAAATTATTAAGTTTTCTAGATAATCTGTGTAATCTAGAATACATTAATCAACCAACCATAATTAAAGATTTAAATAACACTAAAGATGTTTTTAAAGCTTTGATTATTGATGAACTAGGTAGAATTAAAACTTCAAATGATGAGTTAACAAAATATCTATCTCCTCCTTCACAAAAAACGCTTAATAAGGAAATTAATGATATTGATCAAGATGTAATTAAAGGTGATCTAGATATATTGATGTTAAAAAAGCCCAAAACGCTTGTTGAAGTTCATACAGATTTGCACCAAATAAAAGCTGATATGCAAAAATTAAAAGATGACGAACTTAAATTAAAAGAAACAATAAGGTTAGAAGAGTTGTTGGGTGCAAATCCTCATTTAATTGCTATTTTAAAAGATAAGAAAAAACAAGCCGATGCTGAAATCGATATATTGGCTCAAAGTAAACGTGAGCTTATTGCGGTGCGAAGAAAATTAAACCATAGAAGAAATTTAGGTAAAAATATTATTAGGTAAAAATTTTATGTAAGTATTATTGTTTTCCTCTCTAATTATTCCCAGGTCAGCTCGCTGACCTGGGAATATTTCAATAAAATGTAGGGTCTATCTATATTCATTCAATCTGTAAAAGCAAAATTTATATTCTAAATCAAAGCTGGATAATTTAACGAATAAAACGAGCATTTCGAAGATGTTAACTATCTAAGCGCCAATAGCATCCACACCTTTGGAGTGCGGTCGCTTGCGACCGCTTTTAGATTGCACGCATTTAAAAATCGAAAAATTGAGGATAATGAGGCGCCTTTTTAGCCTCATTCGTGCTTCAATTGTAAGTGTCAAATCTAGACATTTTAAACAAGTGCAGGATAAGCTTTAGAGTAAAAAATTGTGGGTAAAGTTCGATCTGAGCGACGAAGACTTTAATAACTGCGGATGCAGTTTAATTTAGGTAGCCAGGGGTAATGCAGCCCTGAAAGGGCAAAGCAACCCCTGGTCTATTATATAGAAATATCGAACTGCGGATGCAGTTCAATATTATTGTTATGCTATCCGGGGGTAGCTTGCCCTTTCACCCATGATTCGCGTAATTTTTTTTCCACCCAAACCAGAGCATCTGTTACAGCTTCTAATATAATAAAAGTATTTAAATGACTCTATATTTTTGGATCATCACACAAATGAGTGGTTAATAAGACGTGAGTTTATGTAACATCACGTATTTGAATCGCCCTGAAACGGGCTCCGCTCTTTTTTTTTATTTACCCAGAGTTCCCTCTGGTCACTCTGGGCTTTGAACAGACGCTCTTTCGAGCTAACAAAGAGAACATGTAAACAAAATTAATGAGAACAGCCATAGAACTATAATTAAATGTTTGCCACTAGCTGTAAAAAATTACGCGAATCATGGGTGAAAGGGCAAAACAACCCCTGGCTATATATTTAACTGCTCCGTAGTTGGGTAAGGTCAATATTTATTAAATCAATATGTATAATTTAACGCTTACCTTCAATTTCTATTTCGTGCAATCTAAAATGAGGTCGCATGCGACTGCACTCCATATTATGTGATCAACCAATTTTCCTAACTTGATTTATATCTATTTTGTAATTATTTTTAATAGTCAATTAAATTAATATTTAAATAGTTAGTTTTATGCGTAAATTTTTGTTGATTATATTTAAAATAATTACTATAATAATAACTAGGGTAAATGATGTTTTTATGAAGGGAGGAGGTTTTTATGAGTTCTTCAATAACAAGCATTGGTGACTTTGGTATCTTTAATAGTATTTTTTCAGAACCATCAGCTGAAGTACTGAATTTAAATAATTTATATGATAATGCGAAAAATTCTACATTTGTAAAGCTGACATTTACAAATTCATATCGTAACCCCCCCAGAGCCGCATATAGACAGGGTACAGTCGCTCCTGTGATACTCAACGAATTTGGGGTTTCGCATAACCCTTTATTACTCAACTCTGTTCCCCAAATTGATGCAGCTTTGAAATTAATTACAAAAGAAAAAGCTCGTTTAGATACATTTATAAACGAAAATTACAATGAGTATGTAGATTTGGTGAATAAAAATATTCAAGGGGGTAATCAAGATTCAGCTTTTGGAAAATGGGCTAGAGCAACAGCTGAGAAAGAAGTTTGGAATGCGTTTATAAAAGTAATAGAAAGAAGAAAAGCAGAGTTAAGTGGTACTGCAGCAGCAGCTAAAGTAAGCAATACAATTGATCAAGATATTGTAAAAGATAATCAAGATATTTCCATGTTAAGTAGACCCACAACACTTATTGAAGTTCGTAAAGAATTGCTCCAAATAAAAGCTGATAGTAAAAAATTAAGGGACGATGAAATTAAATTAAAAGAGGCTATAAGAATTGAAGAGGAATTGAATGCTAATCCGGATTTAATTGCTATTTTAAAAGATAAGAAAAAACAAGCCGATGCTGAAATCGATATATTGGCTCATAGTAAACGTGAGCTTATTGCGTTGCGAAGAAAATTAAACCATAGACCTTTATGGAAAAAAATTATTTAATAATCAAGGTTTTTCCCCTCTATTATTCCTAGGTCAGCCTGCTGACCTGGGAAAATTTCAATGAATAAACTGTCATTTCTATATTCAAACTTTAAAAAAATATATCATTAATCAAAGCTACCTAAGTTAAAGCACTAATGCAAGCTTGTTGATTATCTTATCTATCTAAGCATCAATGGAATCAAATATTTGGAGTGCGGTCGCTTGCGACCGCTTTTAGATTGCACGCATTTAAAAATCGAAAAATTGAGGATAATGAGGCGCCTTATTAGCCTCATTCGCGCTTCAATTGTAATTATCAAATCTAGACATATTGACAAGTGCAGGATAGGCTTTAGAGTTAAAAATTGTGGGCAAAGTTCGATCTTAGAGACGAAGACTTTAATAACTGCGGATGCAGTTTAATTTAGGTAGCCAGGGGTAATGCAGCCCTGAAAGCGCAAAGCAACCCTGGTCTATTATATAGAAATATCGAACTGCGGATGCAGTTCAATATTCTTGTTATGCTATCCAGAGGTAGATTGCCCCTTTTATCCATTATTCGCATAATTTTTTTCCACCCTAAACCAGAGCATAAGAATAATAAAGGTATTTAAATGATTCTATATTTTTGATCATCACACAAATAAGTAGTTAATAAGACGTGAATTTATATAACATCACGTATTTGAATCGCCCTGAAACGGGCTCCGATCTCTTTTTTTATTTTACCCAGAGTTCCCTCTGGTCACACTGGGCTTTGAACAGACGCTCTTTCGAGCTAACAAAGAGAATCATGTAAACAAAATTAATGAGAACAACCATTGACTATACTTAGAAGTGCAGCCATAGAACTATACTTAAATGGTTGCCCACTACCTGTAAAAAATTATACAATCATGGGTTTCATCAGGGCTGCGCAACCCCTGGCTACCTATATTTAACTGCTCCGCAGTTGGATAGGGTCAATAATTTATTTAATCGATATGTCTTGATTTAACGCTTACCTTCAATTTCTATTGATGCAATCTGAAAAGAGGTCGCAAGGGACTGCATTCAATCTTACGAGATCAAACAATTTTCCTAATTTGATGTATACCTGTTTTTTAATTATATTTTATAAATTAATCAAGTTTGTATGTTGTCACCAATCAATTTTTTTTGTTTAGAAGTTGATTAATAATTAAAAAATCATTATAATAACAATTAGAGATTTAGATACATTTTAAAGAATTTTAACGAATTTTATTTTGGGGGTTTTATGGATCCATTAACAAATGTTGGTTTTAATAGTAATAAAACTTTCTTACAAGGATCATCAGCAGAATATCGAGCTTTAATAAATAAATATGTTGATATGAAGAATAATGGGGTTACCCTAAAAGTTCCAGTGGGAGGAGGACGTGTTGGAAATGTAACTATCACAAACTTGGAATTGAATCCCGTTCTTCATTCACCGCTAAATTTTGAGTGGATACAGGTACTGCCTAAAGGGAAAGAAGTTATTGAAAATGCAATAGTAAAAGTTAATGATGTCCTTAAGGATTTAAGAGAAAGGAATGTTACAAAATTAAGAGAATTGGAGAATGTTATTAATAGTAGAGGAAGCGGTATAGAAATTCAATCGTTAGCTTATGCTAAATCATCGGCAGTGCTACAATTACATGAGCTTTATTTAGAAATAGCTCAATTAAGAGTGGACGAATTGAACGGTAAGACCGCTTCTAAACTAACCCATGATATTGATATGGAGGTCGCTGCAGCCGAAAAGTTAATGCTTTCCGAGATAAATTCTCCAGAAGATGCTAAACATGAAATTCAAGTAATAAATGAGCAAAAAAAAGACTTAAGAAAAAGTTTACGGAAACTAAAGAATGTCATTGCCTCCGAACAAGCGTTGGGAATTATTCCCTCCAATATTCAAGAGCTATTAAAAGAAGAAAGGAAAGCCAGGTTGGAGATTGTAAAATTGCGAAATGAAAAAGCAGCATTGAAGAAAGGAGATACTTTTGGATTGGGACCCTCCCCTGTAAGAGAATGAAAAAAGATTTCTTTTTTATTTGATATTAATCCACCTTTTCGGGTAGCATAATTCCTATCTATTATATTAAGGATAGCATATTCGTATCCAATATATTGATTATATTGGATTTGGGTAGGCATTTTTCAACATTTTTAAAATCGGGATATAATCCATGTCACTTGTAAAAGTTCGTGTGGGCGACTCTATTGATAAAGCTCTTCGTGCGTTAAAAAAGCGTTTAGATAAAGAAGGCGTAATGAAGTCTGTAAAGGCTCACCGTTTCTATTCAAAACCATCTGTAGCGAAAAGAGCAAAATCTAAAGCTGCTTTAAAATACAAAAAGCAACGTTAAATTATCTCGCAGTAGCTTTTGGGCTATTGCGACTTTTTTTATACAAAGAAGCTCTTTCTTTTTGATTGTTAACCTGAACTTTGTTTTTCGGCATTTTTTCTAGAGTTAAAGCTCAAGAGGTTTTGACTCTAACCAAATGTAAAAAAAACCTAAACTTCAGGTTATTAGCTACTTGGATAACAAAATTTCTTGCCTTTTTAATGTATTTCATGCTATAAATTAAGCATAATTTCAAATATCTTTAATCTATACTCAAAAAAGTAGTAGATCGTATGGCTGACTATTACGAAACTCTAGAAATCACAAAGAACGCAACCGCGGAAGAAATCAAAAAAGCTTATCGCAAAAAAGCTTTAAAGTATCATCCCGACAAAAATCCTGGCAATGCAGACGCCGAAAAACGGTTCAAAGAAATATCAGAGGCTTACGAAGTCCTTAGCGATGACAGTAAGCGCCAAATATATGATCGTCATGGCAAAAATGGATTAAGCGGTATGGGTGCTGGTCACGGTGGTGGCCAAGGTTTTGCTTCTATGGACGAAGCGATGCGTACCTTTATGGGTGCCTTTGGAATGGGTGGCGACAGTATTTTCGACTCATTTTTTGGCGGCGGAGGTGGCGGTGGTAACGAATATGGCGGCAGCACAGCCGGTTCACGTGCACGTCAAGGTGCAAGTAAGCGAGTAAATATCACAATTTCGTTTGAAGAAGCTGCTCGCGGAGTAGATAAAGAATTAGCCATTACAAATTACGTCTCATGCTCAAATTGTCATGGAAAAGGTGCTAATTCATCTCAAGGGATCAAAACATGCAGTCATTGTGGTGGACGCGGTCAAGTAATTGAACAACGCGGATTTTTCAGCATGACAATGACCTGTCCTGATTGTCATGGAGAAGGCCGTGTGATCACCGATCCTTGTAAAGAATGCCATGGACAAGGTGTTGTCAAAGAAAAACAACATGTAAAAGTTCATATTCCTGCCGGTGTTGATAGCGGAATGCGTTTAAAAATGAGCGGATATGGTGATGCAGGTCAAGGTGGCGGTCCAGCGGGAGATCTCTATGTATTTGTTACCGTCGATGCACATAGTATTTTTGAACGTCATGGCAATGATATCGTTTTAGATTTACCCATAAGCTTCTCTGAGGCAGCTCTTGGCTGCAAAAAAGAAGTTCCTTCATTATTTTCTCATGTTAGCAGAATCACGATTCCAGAAGGCACACAAAATGGTAAAACTTTCCGTATTAAAGGGGAAGGCTTTCCAAGTGTTCATGGACATGGAAAAGGGGATTTATTAGTTCGCATTTTTGTTGAAACCCCAACACAATTAGGTGAAAAACAAAAAGAGCTATTGCGCCAATTTAGCGAGCTAGAAGGACCTGGTAATCTTCCGAAAAATAAAAGTTTCTTGGATAAGATCAAGGGTTTTTTTTCGCCTTAGAAAATGGGCGACAAGTCATTTTGAATATATTCAAACCTGTTAAAAGTCTATTCAGTAAAGGAGTCCTATTATTTTGTATTAGGGCTCTTCTTTATGTTCTATTTTTGATGTTTTGTTTTGCCGGGAAAATTATTCAGATGATTATGGCTGTTATATTTAGGGGTATATTTCATAGAGCTATTAGAAATAGATAGCTTTGCTGATTTTATTTTGCGGCGCCACACACATATCAAGATTAATGCCCTTCGATTTTAAAATTTCGCCAATTACGCTTAGTGCTGTTTCGGGACTGTTACATTCGCTTGAAAGATGGGCTAAGTGGACATGTTTTAAACGCGGACTGTAAACATGGCTAAGAAGATTGCCACATGCTTCATTGGAAAGATGTCCGCTACGGCCTAATACGCGCTGTTTATAGACCATTGGTCTTGGACTCGCATGCACCATCGAAGGCTGGTGATTGGCTTCTACGTAGAGGTAATCGCAATTCATTAAATGATTTTGGACCAGAGACGTTACAAATCCAAGATCTGTGCAAAATCCAAGCTTTAAACTTTCATGACGGATAGTAAAAGCAACAGGATCCAATGTGTCGTGTTGAATGCTAAAAGGGTGAATTTCCAAGTTGCCAAATTCAAAAGTTTCTCCTGTTGAAAAAATCTTAAATTTGGGGCAGTCTCTGAAGATCTCTACGATTGCTTTTGCGGTTTCTTGATTTGCTAAAACGGGGATGCCGTATTTATAAGCAAGAGTTCGAAGGCCTTGAATATGATCGGTATGTTCATGGGTAATCAAAATGGCATCAATTTCAGCAATGTTGACATTTATTTCTGATAACTTGGAGATTATAGCTTTTGCGCTAAGTCCCGCATCAATTAAAATTTTCGTGTGATCCGTTCCTAAATAAATGCAGTTACCTTTGGAACCAGATGCTAGTGGACAAAAACCGATCATTAAATTTTTCTCATTGCCTATTATTAATCTTCTTGATGTTTCATAAAGAATCTCTAAAAACGAACGATGTTTTATCACATTGGAGATTTTTAATCTTGTGATAAATTGGTGCTGAGATAAGTCACTCATTATAAAGAGATAATGAGATGATTTTGAGTATTTGAATATTAGCTAAAAACACAGGTTGACTGTAAAGGTATATTTTTCCAGAATGGTACAAAACAATTAATTGATTGAAAGATTTATTCGATACGAAAAAAGGAATTTATGGAAGCGCTACATGAGTCTATCAACCGGATGAATAGCTTACTGGATGAGTTAGTGAAAATCTCTCGACAGTTGCGTGATGTGTCGAAACAAGTCATTTCAGAAGAAGAATTATTGCCTTTGCAAAAGCATCAGGAAGATCTTTTGAAGCAAATAGAAAAAATTGATGAGGTGTTGAATCAATATGAAAGGGAGATAGAACCCTCAATCCATAATCAATTTCACAAAAAATTAGCTGAATTTCAAGCTCTTAACCAAGAGTTTATTAGCAATCTTACATCAAGTCATGGCGTCATCCAATTTGATCTAAAACGCATTCAAGATGAACTTTTAGATGAAGATTTGCCGCACTTCCATCTGCCACGATCAACCGATATATTGCCTTCTACAGATGAACATAAGGCTTCCGATCCCAATAAAAAGCCAAAAAAGAACTAAGTTAAGGCTTACCACCTTTAAAGATTTGTATTTGAGAAAAAATTGCTTAAATGTATTTAAGTTAGCCCACATTCTGATTAAAATTGATGGTTTGCTTGCTCGTCAGAGGCATCTATTCAAAGTCCACACTGACCTCAAGGGAACTCTTGGTAAGGATTTATGTGGATTAAGCTAGCCCATGTTTAATTAAAAGCGACTCTTCGTTAGCTCGTAAGAGCGTCTGTTCAAAGCCCACAGTGACGCGAGGAACTGTGGGTAAGGTTGAAAAAATAAATAGAGCTCGTAGAGCGACTCAAATACGCGGTGATTAATAAACCTTTTTAACAATATGACGAATGAAGTGCTTAAAAACACCCCCAGATAAGAATCTCTTATTTGAGTCACTCTACGAGCCCTATTTCTTTTTTATCCTTACCCACAGTTCCTCGCGTCACTGTGGGCTTTGAACCAATGCTGTCAAAATAAGAAAAAAAATGAGAATTGCTTATTTCTTTACGGTTCTATTAATATTAAGGAAAGTTCCTTGTGTTAGGCCTGAAGGGCCGGCATGAAATAGCCCAGGT
>JACDES010000073.1 GCA_013816265.1 Parachlamydiaceae bacterium
CATTAAGGGCACCGCCCGGTGCAAGAAAAATGCATGCCGGTAAATATAGGGAATTAACCCTATTGCGATAACAGGGAGGGGCTGGCGAAAGCCTGCCCCTTACCTACTAAACGCTTCGCGATTCATTAAGAAAAGCTATTTTAAAGGCTACGCAAAGCGTTTGGAGTGCGAAAGCCCTCTTTCGCTTTGTTATAAAGCGCCATATTTGTCTACATGCCTAGATTTGCCCCTTACCTCCAAAATGTTGATTAATGCAAAATCCTGTATAAACAAAAAAACCCGAATTCTAAGCTATCTTAAAGATAACTAGAATTCGGGTTATTTGATCTAAAGTATAAATCAGTCAATTACTAATTATTGACCTACGCCCCAGCGGAGGAAGTCAATAACCACGAGTGGTTTATTGATTTCTTTGCCACGTTTGGTTACCAAATCACTAATTGTAATAGAGTCGTCTCTGATAAACTTCTGACGAATTAAACAGTTAGCGTCGTAATAGGCATTGATTTTACCTTCAACGATCTTATCTACGATGTTTGCCGGCTTGCCTTGAATTTGACCCTTAACGATATCTTTCTCTCTTGCAATAATATCTTGCGGTACTTTTTCAGGAGAAAGAAATTCAGGAGAAGCTGCCGCAGTATGCATTGCAATATCGCGTGCTAAAGTCTCTTCATCACCGCTACCGCCGATTTCTACAGCTGTAACAATTTTTCCACCGAGATGAGAATATACACCGACTGAATGTGTTGCATTTTTATGCAATGTTTTCAATCTTCTGATTTGAATATTTTCTCCGATCGACTGAACCATTGTGGCACGATATTGATCGACTGTTAAACTTGGCTCTTTTGAATATTTCTGTTGCAAGAAGGCATCCAAAGAGGGAGGATTTGTTTTAGCTGCTTCCATCGCAATATTATTCAAAAATTCCTTAAATCGATCGTTTTTAGCAACGAAGTCTGTTTCAGAATTGATCTCAACAATCGCAACTGTGTTGCCACTTTGCGCTGTCGCGATCATGCCTTCTTTAGCTTCACGACCTTCTTTTTTAACAGCTGTCGCCATACCGGCTTTACGTAAATTGGCAATTGCCAATTCCATATCACCTTTTGCTTCTTCAAGGGCTTCTTTACATTTACCCATGCCCACGCCTGTTCTTTCGCGTAGTTCTTTAATCATAGTTGGTGTGACTGAAACTGTCATTAGCGAGCATCCTTTGAGCGACCGCCCTTTGCTCCTTCAAACTTGCCTTCTTTTTTCTTTCCGGCAGGTTCACGAGCCGCTACGACTTTCTTTTCTTCTTCGTCATCATTTTCACTTTCTTCTTCATCTTCTTGAACAGCTTCTTCCTTATTAGCAAAAACTTTGATATCATTTTTCTTGTCAATGATAGCTCTAGCTAGTGTCTCAAGGATTAACTTAATGCTCTTCAAGGCGTCGTCGTTACATGCAATGACGTATTCGATTGGATCTGGATCGCAGTTAGTATCAACAAGCGCCATAATAGGAATTCCTAGCTTTCTAGCTTCAGCTACAGCTAAGTGTTCTTTGCTTGGATCTACAACGATCAGGAGTCCTGGAGGCTTACGCATCGCACGAACACCAGATAAGTTCTTGTCTAATTTAATTTGATCTTTTGTCAACAGAGAAAGTTCTTTCTTTGTGAAGCCTTCACCACCTGTTGTAATACGCTTCTCAATTCGTTCAAGTTTCTTGATCGATTGACGAATTGTAGACAGGTTTGTGAGCATTCCACCGAGCCAACGTTCGCAAACATAAAACTCGCCGCATTGCTCTGAGAGTTCTCTTAGAACAGCTTTAGCTTGTTTTTTTGTTCCAACGAATAGGATCGATTTATGTTTAGCAACCACATCACGAACAACTTCTACCGCATTGCGGATCTGTTGGAGTGTTTTTGCTAAGTCGATAATATATAGACCATTGCGTTCTTCAAAGATGAATCTACGCATCTTTGGATTCCAACGACTAGTTTGGTGACCAAAATGGGCACCGGCTTCTAGTAGGTCTTTAATAGATATTGGTATAGATTGGGTTTTAGTCTGTGCCAAGCCTTGTCCCTTTATGTTGACGACGGCATCGAGCTACTATGAGCTGATTGGGTCTTGGTTAATAATATGTTTGTTTTTTTCTTTAGATATCAAAAAGATATCTATAACCACGCACAGGTAGGATTGACGTTTTTTTTGCTGCGTCAAAGCCCCGGGGTTGAGCGATCGTAAGTCACCCCATATTTCTAATATGGGGTGACTTACGATCGCTCAACCGCGGGAGCTTTCACGCGCAAAAAAATCATCAACCCTACCTGCGCATGGTATAAAACGAATCATCTCTTACGAAGCTATAATCCATCGGGAGAAATAAGAAGCGGAAGAGATTGCAATTCGCTTATACCACACACTTATGTGATATAAAAGCGCCTGGTCAGAATCGAACTGACGCTAGTAGCTTGGAAGGCTACAGTTCTACCATTGAACTACAGGCGCATTAAAGATAAGACAATGATATATCTCGTACGATTTTTTTGCAAGAGAGTTTTATTATTTTTAAGAGAAAAGCCAAGATCTCTTCAACGGAGATCTTGGCTTAATGTAACATTAACTTATTAAGCATAAGCTCAGGAAGCTGATTCACGCTTTAACTCGAGTCTTGATTTATGCACCCTCACCATTTGATCGCTAAAATCAAAATGCCCACCTTCTTCAATAATTTTAGCATTTCTTATTTTAGTTTGCGTTATTAAATTGGCTTGCATTCTCATAGTGATATATTTGTCATGAGTCGGAGATTGAATTTTTATTCCTGTTTTATTAATAACATTTTTCATGTCCTGAAATATTTTTGTTAATTCTTCAATTTCAAACTTCCCGAAATTAAATTTTTGTATCTCATTAAAAAATTTATTGGTTTGTGTAGATAACATCAATCCCGCTGCTGTTTTTGATGTCTCCTGATTCACAAAAGTTTTACAAGCATTTCGAAAAGCTGTTTGTACTATTTCTTGCCTTTGCGGTGTCATTTCAACTGCTTTTTTTTGCTTTTTAGGTTTATTTGTTTCAACCTTAAGGATATATTTGCAAAATAATCTTGCATCATCATTGCTATATAACCCATCCAAAGGAGTATCTTTGATAAAACCTGAAAAAATATCTTCAACTGCTTTTTCAACTAAAAACTTTACTTGAATAAAATTTTTAGTTCTTTCCGTCTCTTGAGATTTGGATATACTTGCAGCCTTTCTACTAAAAACGACACCCGATAAATTACACGCAGCCGCCCCAGTACCATACCAAACATAAGACCATACTCCTTCGGGTGCCGGCGAAGGTAATCTGGCTAAAAGAGCATTACAAGAAAATAAACATCCGGATACAAGGTAACAAACTGTAGATTTGGTTGTTTGCCATGAAGATGTTTTTATTGACTTGATACTGTTATTTAATTGTAAGATAATTGCATCTACTCCTAGAGCAATTTTATTTAGTGCAATGCCTTCATTCTTAGCACGACTTTTTTCAAGCGCCTTAGTAGCTAGATCAGCAATCCTAGCTCCTTCTACTTTACCCTCTTCTCTTTGAACTGGTTTTGATAATTCAGCCATAATGACTGCAGCAACCTCTTGAGTTACTTCAACAACTTGATGTGGTAGTGTTGGTGGCGCTTCTTTATGATCTAAGATTTGTAACACCATCGCATCAGCAGGACTAGTAGTTGTTCTAAGTGGGCTAAGAGGTCCCTCAAATGATTCAGATTCTCTTATTTGCACCATTGATTCGGGACAACCGGACTCATAAGTCACAGTTGGACTATAGCGTTGTACAGAATTCATAATTTTTATTACCTTTTATTAATTAACTATTAGCTTTTTTTATGTATTAATTTATTGACACAACGGACAACAAACTATTTAATATAACATTAATTATACTAAAAATTTATTAATTGGTTATTAAGTATCTATTAAGTATTCATTAATTATTTATAATTTATATATTTTTATTTAAGTCCCTATAACCATCATTTCATCAGACTGAGACGTACTTATTTTTCCAAGAATTTGCCGCTTATGTTTAAAAGCATAGGCATATAAGCAGTCCATTTTTTTTGCGGAGAAATGTGTTTACTTTTTTTTAGATGAAAATCAAGGGCTCTCTAAAGACCTTGAAATAAAGGTAAGCGTCAAATCTAGACATTGAAAAGTGCAGGATAAGCTTTTGAGTAAAAAATTGTGTGTGAAGAAAGATCTAAGCAAGAAAGGCTTTAATAACTGCGGATGCAGTTTAATTTAGGTAACCAGGAGTAATGCAGCCCTGAAAGGGCAAAGCAACCCCTGGCTCCCCTGGCTACCTATATGTAACTGCTCCGCAGTTGAACAAGGTCAATATTTATTAATCAATATGTCTAGATTTGACGCTTACAAATAAAGTGACTAAATTAATCCCAGAGTGGGAGTCGAATGAGCGCGTTTAAAATCTTTTTTGGGTTCTTTATCTGACCTTGAATCAGCAAAATCATAATGATCTCCTTTTTCCATAACACGTGCATTTTTAATTTTACGCTGCATTATTGAATAGGATTGTGCTCTCATATCGCGATATTTCTTATCAATCAATGAATTAGTATCAATTTTTGGATGGAATATATTTTTCCTTGCATCAACAAATAGTTTTTCTAATTCCTCTATTTTACTTTTGGTAAAATTAAATTTTTTTATCCCGTTAAAAAATTCATTAATTCGTACTGAAATCACATCAGTTTTTGCTTTTGAATCTTTCATATTTACATACTTTTTCCAGGCCATTTTAAATGCTGTTTGTAAAGCTTTTTGGCGATCAGGAGTTGTAATTTTTTTATCCTTACAAATATACCTACAATATAACTCCACTTCGAATTTTTCATACTTCTCCTCTAGTGGAAAAGGGATGTCTTCAATATAATCGTTAAAAATTTCTTCTACCGCTTTTTCAATTTGAAACTTTACCTTTTCAAAAATTGTTTCTTTTTCATTTTCTTGAGATTTGGAAATACTTGCAAATTGTCTAGTAAATAAGATTCCTGACATCCCACAAATTGCGGCTCCAGTAGTATACCAAATAAGAGGTGCTTGTTTGGCGAAATCTGGTGCTGGCAGCCTTGCTAAAAGACCAGCACCCCCAACAGATCCTGCAGCCAGAATTAAGCAAACAGTTGATTTGAGTGTTTGCCATCTCGTCACTTCGATTAAACTTACTTGATTATTTAAAGTTTTAAATATAGTTTCCACTCTCTTGGAAATTCTTTGAAAAGCCCGTTCTTCATTTTTAAGACGCACTCTCTCTTCTTTTGCTGCCACCTCTTGAATTCTATCTTCTTCTGCCGTGTCCTTTTTCTTTATAGTTGGTATTGAACTTTCTGCAAGAACATCTAAAGCAACTTGATTAGTCACTTGTTGTGGAAGTGTAACTTCTGCCTTATGTTCTAGAGGTTGTAATTCTACTGAAACAGCTGGACAAGAAGTTGTGGAAATACCTCCTTCAGAAGACTTTGAACTTTTTATAGGCTCAATATATACATTACTTTGAGATCCTGTTGGATCTGTATATTTTTGTACGTTATTCATAATTTTATCACCTTATTATCAAATATTAACTAAACAAAATTAAATCTAAATATTTAACTAAAAAAATATAATTAATTTTCAGCTGTTTTTATAATGTAAATTTATTTTATATATTTTTGTTTTAATTCCCTCCATTTATTAACCATTTGAGCCGCAAGGGGTGCCGCTTCTTTTCCATAGCCACCATAGCGTAAATAAACAACAACAACTAACTCTGGTTCACCGAACTCATCTTTAAAAATATATGTTTGACTATTTTTTTTATTATTATCTGCTTTGAAGGCGATACTTCCAAACCAAACATGCGTATAAATATTTGTTCCTTCATTTAAATCTAAATCGATCGTTTCTACGGATTCAGATGTACTTGTTTTTCCAAGAATTTGTTGTTTTAATTCTGTAAAATTTCTTATTGCCTCAGGATATTGTTGATATAAGCGAGTTAAATTGGTAGTGCTTTCTTGATGAGTCCTTCTAACAGACGCCTTAAGCCCTTTTAATAAAATATATCGGATTATTTGTGGCATAAAGACATCTTGCTTTACCTCTACCGGATATCTGTGAACTTGAATTCTTTGATTCTGCAACGCTGTTGTTGAAAAAAAAGGAAAATCAATTCCCACATTGGCTAAGTTTTCTTGAAACTTAAATGATGTATAATGAGAATTTAATTGATCATCACGATTAGGTTGTCGCCCAGCAGTTATACTGCAATCGGCATCAAACTGCGATTTGGAAGTTTGATGCAGATTGCAGGATAAACTCACAACCCTTGGCTTTAATACTTTTCCCCCATTCGCAATGGCAGAAAGCATGACTGCCGTTTGTAAGGGGGTTACAACCAAAGAGTGCTGTCCGATAGCCATGGCATATAAGCCGGTACGATTTGTCGCTAAATCTGTTGGAACTTTGCCTGCTATCTCTCCAGGCAAATCAATTCCTGTTTTACTTCCAAAGGAAAATAGCCGCGCAGCATTTGCTAAATCTTCAGGCTCATTCAAACACTCTCCCGCAAGAAGAGAAAAATAGGGATTGCTAGATACCTCAAGAGCTCTTATTAAATCTACTTCACCGTTATTTTGATGAGCTAGACTTCTTGGAATGCGCCCTCCTTTATATGATTGAGGGATCGGTTTACCCTCTTTTGTATAACCAACATATGAGGTCTGTCCAACATTATAAACCTGATCCACAATGATCAGTGGATTAAGTTCGGTAGCAGTCAAATTTGTACGATTAAATTTTTTATAATTTTGAATCAATGCTTCGTAGGCAGTGACTAATTTAAAAATGGACCCTTGAATCGAAGCTTGTCGATAAGCAAATGAACGTCCATATCCATGTCCATAAACAGGATAAAATGCCGCTGCTAAATGCTTCTCTAATGGATTCTTCCTTTGGCGCAATCCACGATATCGTCCAAAAAGGGGACGATTGAGATCGTTGTATGGCCGCAATGTTTTAAAGTATTGGATGGTAATTTGAGGCTCTAAATCTTTAATCGATTTCTGCAAAAGCACATAGGAAGAAAACCAATCAGAAGTCTTATGAATCCCCTGTTGAATTTCGGAATACCGTTTGGTAAAAAAGTCAAAATAGGATTCTAAATTATCGTTGGTATCTTGAATTTCATGTTTTTTTCCGGTCAAATAAATCAGAATAAAATCCCATTTATATCGATCCCAAAATTCTTGAAATAGTTCATTTTCTTCATGATCAAGATAATCAATATAAGGTTTTGGGTATTTCTTCTCCTGTTTTTCGATGATTCTCTTTTTCTTTAAAAACTCTTTTTCTTCTTTTTTACGCCAATTTTTGAAATCAAAATCATGAAAAAGCTCTTTCGCATTCTCTTTAACCAAAATCATCAACTTCACAAAAGCATCGGTCGTCTCTTTGTAGGTATTTAATGTAAAATTTCCAACTTTTGCGATAAGATCGGGGTTAAATCTATCATGATCGACAGCAAGACGGCAAAGATCTATAAGCAGTACTTTGTCATAATTGTTCGGTACTCTCTCAAAGTAACGATCTAATGATTGTTTGATCTCTTTAATTTCGGCCCGATGAGGTTGTAGTTGTGTTTCCATTAATCGTTTTGTGGTCGGAGAATACTTATAGGATATATGGGGATCATTGGGATAAAGAAAATTTACTAATCCATAAAGATCACCCTCTGGCGCTATTGCACGGATGGAGTCAATATGCTGCTGGATTGTAATAGCATGATTGACTGTAGAAATTTCTTGCATGATTCTTTTGAGAATGCTTGCTTCCGGTAAAATGAATTCAAGGTAGTTATTCCATGTCAGAAGTCGTTTTTCATCGTAAAATAGCTTCTCCTTATCATTAAAACGCTCTCTTTCCAAGGATTGTTGTTGATTCCACAAACTGGCTAAATAAGCATCATTTTCAAACCATCGATTGATACGTGCTTTTTTTTCTTTATTGAGTTCTCGATTTCCTGAAGAGATAAAATCATTGGGATCAAATCGTGGATAGGATGCCAATGCTAAAATTTCGCCGGTCTGCGGATCCATTACTGTAATGGATCCTCCCTTCATCCAAGGTTGCTTCAACGCCAAAATCGTCTTTTTAACAGCTTCAAGATGTGACAATCGTACAACACGTATGGGCTCATTTTGAGCTAAAAGTTGTTCAGCATATTCCTGTAATTCGGCTGATATAGTAAGAAGGAGTCGGTGTCCAGAAACTGGAGAACGAGAACCAGGAAGTTCTCGCAAGAAGTTTCCTTTTGAATCGGAATAAAAGTTTTTTTTGCCATAAAAACCTCGTAATTCCTCTTCGTAGATAGCCTCAATACCCGTTTTTCCAACATAATCGTGTATTGTATATGCCTTTTCTTCTAAATCTTTTAATCTTCTTCTAGCCTCATCTCTGTTTTCGATTCCGGGCGGTAAATCATTTTCTTCAACTTCTTGACTATTTACGTATTGATCTAGGATCGTCATTTCATGCAAAATATTCTCATATTCTTGCTTATTGATAGCTCCCATATAACCTATGACATCAGCTGCAACACGTCCTCGAGGATAATATCTTTTCGGAAGCTTTCGTACATATATTCCGGGCCAATCTTTTGCTAACATTTTTAATCGATAGTATTCTTTTTCAGTTAACTCTTCCTTAATAACAAAAGGAACCTGAGCATAATAAGAAGCTTTAGCGTGGATTAAATCTTCAATACGTTCTTTATCTAATTTGAGCTCATTAGCCATTAACTCCGCCAACTGACGAATGTATTCTCTTCTTTTAAATTTTTTAACTTTTTTCCCGCTAGGATCCTTTTCCCATACAAAGGAAGGAATCTCCCGTAATTGCGAATATAAAATGGCGGCTTGATAGTGAATTTTATTGATGGCTAAAGGTAAATTGAAACGATCTCGAATTGTAGCACGCGTGGCGGGCTCTACGACAACTTTCTTTTGAGGACGGCGCGCCTCTTCTAATTTCTGATCATATTGGACAACGGCCAAATGCCAAATTCGTACAAGAATCAGAACCATTGCAACTAAAACTAAATTTAGAATGCGGTTCGCCTTCGTCGGTATATCATTTTGATTTAAGTTGGGTCTTTTAGACCGAAACTTGGAAGGCATCGGTTCGTTCTCTATTTTTCATTTTTATTGTCTCTGGACCACAACGATAATATTTTGTTTGCTTTACTAAGATCTTCAGGAAAATCAATTTCTACACAATCTGAAATAGCGACCGGAACTTTCCAAACATATAACCCATCCCCAATTGCACCTTCAATACCTTTTTCAAAGTAATCGTTAGCTTTACACTTATCAAGATGCTTCTTTAAAAGAGATAGGTCTTTCTTTTTAAAAAAATTGATACCTAATGCCTCTCCATCCGCATTGCTTACGGTTTTTGAAACTTCCAGAATGCGTCCTTCAGAATTAGCTCGATATTTAACTTCTTCCTCTCCAACAGGAGATTCATTCACAACCATGCTTGTACAGTCAACTTGTAAAACTTTTTCAATAATGGAAGGTCGGAAAACAACATCTCCATTTATCCACATTACGTCTTCATCGATGGCATTCAATGCTCGAAATAAACTTTTAGATGTATTCTCAACAGAGAAGAAAGGATTTTCTATAAAAAATAAAGATGGAAACTTATTGATAATCACTTCTTTATGATAGCCAACTACAATAATTACATTTCTTAAAGAAATGAATGGAGTTAAGTTGTCCAACTGATTTTCTAAAATAGACTTACCGTTAACTAATTCGGTCAACGGTTTTGGAAGATGGTCTTCAGTATCGTTTAAACGTCTTCCCACTCCTGCAGCTAAAATAATCACTTTCATAATAGGCCTCTTACACAACTGCTGATGACTTATACCACGCATGGCCTATAACTTGAAATTTGGATCTTGCCAAATTCATTTTTTAGACTGTGCGTGGTAAAGATAATGGTGAACTAGAATTAGCTTTTTTCCTTTGGAATTGTATTTTCTTTGGATGGTTCTTCTACAAGCCATGTAGATCCATCTCGAACAACTGGTAGCAATATCTCAGATGGATAATCGTGTCCCATATAAATGGTATTTTTTGCCAAATTAGATAGACCTGAATGCGTACCAAAGAGACCCACATTCATATTTTTTTCAAAACGTGGATAATTTGAACTAGTAATTGATAAACGTATCGAATGCCCTTTAGCAAACACCATACTTGTCGGTAACAAATCCACATAGATTTCTGATGGTTTAGGAAGATCCATTTTCATAAATTCGTGCTGATGAATTTTTGCATCTGCAGACACAGACACAGGCACAGGCTCTATAGGCAATTTTGGATCTTGGTGCGCCATGACACCCAAACGATAAATTCCATCTGTAATTAAAATGCTACGACCATCAGGATATACATCACTAATTTTAAGAACTAAATCGGTATCTAATTGATCCGTTTTAAAAAAGATCTTTGCAGTAATAGTTCCTGTCATTTCAACGTCATCATCAAATGGTTCGGATGTAAAGACAACCACATCATCACGGAGCTCAATTTTTTGTTGATCTTTTGGACCAGCTTCTAAAAATAAATTATGTCCACCAGTTGTTGGAGCGGGGTCGGATGGGTTATAATTATAAAAATTAACTCCATTAAAAGGAATTTCTTCTTGTAAACCACCTTCGGATGTCAAGTATAATGCTGTTTTAACTGAAGGGACTGGCCAAACTTTTGATGTACGCCAAACATTTCCAGACGATTCACTACCATCGAACGTACCCATTACATAATAAATAACATTCGGAAGATGTTCCGCACCATTTTTTTCACCCTTCAAATAATGATCAAACCAATGCTTTGGCGTAATATCGAATGGGGGTTTATGGCCTTCCTTTGGTACATCAAAATCACCAAGTTTTGTAGAAACCGGCCAATAATGGGTCCAAGGTCCAATAACTAATTTTTGTGTCCCTTTAGCACCCTCACCACCATAATATTGTCTCGACGAGAAAGCATCTATTGTTCCTTGCAAAAAGGTATCAAACCATCCACCTACATGAATGGCAGGAACTTGTATACGATGTGCGATGTGTACAGTATCGAGCTGCTTCCAAAAATCGTTGTAAAAGGGTCTTTGCGAAATATAACTGAAAACACCCGGATCCGGAGCATATAGCCCTAACCAATTCTCAGTCTGATTTTTTAATAATTGACCACCAGGGAAAATGGCATGATGATAAAGACTTGATGCTGCGAAGATAATATACTGACATTTTAAATGAGGTGGATTGGCAGGAGCCATTAGTTGCTGCGTAATTCCAAGAGCGGACGATCCCCATGTTCCAATTTTACCATCGGTATAAGGACTTTTTGCTAACCATTCTACAGTATCAAATCCATCTTGGGCTTTTCCCCATCCGTCAGACATAAAAGGAAAGGTCTTTCCCTCTTTATCTACAGCACTTCTTGTATCTTGGATTGCAATAACAAATCCAGCTTTTGCCATTTTTGCAAATCCAAGCCAATGGGTTGACTTACGTCCTGCAGGACTGCGTAATAGAATACAGGGCAAACCCTTGGCATCAGGGGAAGGTAAGTAAATATCTGTTGGAAGGAGTTTGCCATCACGCATCGGAATCATTACAGTTGCATCAGGTGTCACATCGTGTGCAAACAAAGTAACAACGCACAACATTAAACAGGCAACCAGATGGATCACTTTCATCTCATTCACCTCTTATAGAATTAATAACCTGAATTATACCACATGAGTCCTGAAAGCACATACACATTAACCCATGAACTAGCTCGTGAGCGTCTGTTCAAAGCCCAATACTGTCAAAATAAGAGAAAAAATAGGCAAATAGCCTTTTTCTTTTCCCGCTCTTTTCCTACATTCACTTAAAGAAAAGTTCTTTGTGTTAGGCCTGAAGGGCCGGCATGAAATAGCCCAGGTCGCAGCGAAGCGGAGACCTGGGTCAGTGCAAACAATACATTGAGTCCTGAAGGGACGGCATATTGATACGTACATGATTATGCCGTCCTTTCAGGACTCGATTATTTTTTTATTTACACCCAGGCCTCCGCTTTGCTGCAACCTGGGCTATTTCATGCCGGCCCTTCAGGCCTAACACAAGGAACTTTCCTTAAGATAAATAGAACCGTAAAGAAATAAGCAATTCTCATATTTTTTCTTATTTTTACAGCATTGTTTCAAAGCCCGGGGTGACCGGAGGAAACTCCGGGCTTTGAACAGACGCCCTACGAGCTAACAAAGAGTCGCTTGTATTGTTCTGTAGCTTAAGTTGATGCGTATGTCCTGAAAGGACGGCACTTCAACTATTTACCCTGGATAAAAACCCAGATAGAAAACGAATTATGCAACAACAGCTTTTGCAGCTAATCGTGATTTCGTGCGGCTTACTTTATTAAGCTTAAAAACACCTTTTTTCGCACATTTATCTAATAGGCTATAAACTTCATTGAGAGATTTTTGAGTAGATGTTGTATCTTTCTTCTCAACGTTATCTAAGAAACTACGGATCGCAGTTCTTACTTGAGATTTGTACTCTTTGTTAGCTAAACGTCTTTTGCTATTTTGCAAATCACGCTTTAAAGCTGTTGGACGTTTTACTTTTGCTACTTCTTTTTTTTCTTCTTTTGCCATTTTTCCTCTAAAGTTAGAAACTCTAATTAATGAATACGCAATTATAGGCTAGAAAGGTTAATTCGTCAAAGATTTTGAAGTATTAAGCTGAATTTTGGGGTTTTTTGGTATTCGGACTATATCATGCGCGGTCTAAATATGGGTTATTAATCAAAAACTAGCTATTTAAAGTTGTTATTGATAAACTCATTTTTCACAGTTGTTCAATTTTTATTCTTATTTTCAATTGTTTTTATACCGCTAACGATATAATTGAATTAATTTTCGTTCTATATCTTTTTATTTTTAAAGGACTTTCACTATTTATGAAACATATTGCCACAGCTGATTTAACCATTTTAGATGCCTTAACACAATTTTATCCTCAAAGTTCCAAAACGACTCTCCGCTCTTGGATAAAAGAAGGACGGGTTTGTGTTGACGGCCTTTATCTTAAAAATACAAATCTCACTGTTTATAAAGGTCAAGAAATTTTGATCGGCCAAAAGAAAAAATATATTGCCGACCGTATTCCAATCCTTTATGAAGATGCTGAATTTGTTGTCATCGACAAACCAACGGGTTTATTAAGTGTTTCCACAGATTTTGAAAAAAATGATACGGCTCATGCTTTGTTAAAAGATTTTTACAAACCCCGAAAAATTTATGTCGTCCATCGTTTGGATCAAGATACTTCCGGTGTGATGCTTTTTGCTTTTGGAGAACAATCGGGTGAAAGGCTGAAGAAAATTTTTGCTGCACATGATATTGATCGTAGTTATACAGCTATCGTAGAAGGGACCATGGCATCAAAATCCGGCACATGGAAAAACTATTTATATGAAGATGAGGGCTATGTCGTTCATATCACTGATGATCCTGAAAAGGGAGAAGAAGCAATCACTCATTATAAAATATTAGCTTCAAATAAACGCTATACATGGATTGCTGTTACCTTAGAAACAGGAAAGAAGAATCAAATTAGAGTACACTGTCAGGCTGCTGGTCATCCAATCGTTGGGGATAAAAAATATGGATCTAAGCACAACCCTATAAAGCGATTAGCTCTCCACGCAAACTCCTTAGCATTCGAACATCCATCTTCTCATAAAAAAATGTACTTCGAATCATCTATCCCACAAGAATTTCAGAAGCTAGTGAAACCTATTTCTAGAAATCAATAAAGTGGTTATACTTCGGCCTGGATCAACATCGGCATTTGGACTATACCAATGTTGATCCAGGCCGGAGTATATATGCATCAAAATCGTTTCTGGTTAATATTTTTATTAACAATTGCCATTTGCACAGTGGTTTACACGCTATATTCATTTTATCAACTTTACCAATATGATAGGCTCGATCGTCAAATACCCATTCAAAAAATTGAATGGTCAATTATAGAGGAAAGTAAAGAAAAGTTTATTCCTAAAGCCAACTTCCAATATTCTTTTCAGGGCAATACTTATTCTGGTCAAACACTATGGGATGAATACTATTTAAATGCTTCTACAGCTCAAGAAGCAATCGATAGATTATACAGCAATCAGCTTCAACTGAAAACATGGATCGATTCGAGCAATCCACACATTTCAACATTGCAAAAAAATTTCCCTTTAAAACAATGTATATACATGTTTTTTTTATGGATCTTAACCATATACTTTTATGGTCTTGGTCGTTACGTTAATTCCTTAGGGAGCCGGAGTAGATAAATGCAACAGATCATATTGGAAGCTCAAAGCACCGACGGTAAGCCCCTAAGGGCAATTTTTCTTCCTGAAAAAGGAATGAATATGATCAGCTATAAAAAAGGTGATATCGAAGTCATTGATCAATCAACAAAAAATCTTTTTGAAGAGCGTTATGCAGGTCTAGGTGCTTTGATCGGCCCCCATTTTCATAGACGTCGTCAAGAATCGATCCCAAAAATAAAGGATGAAAACCTATTCCCACATATTGCTATAGTCAAAGCTGCCGGTGGAACGGATCCCTTTTCTCATGGGATTGCTCGCTATGCCCCCTGGAAAGCGGAAGCAACAAAGAATAAATTAAAAGGAATAATCACCGGCAAAGACACCTGGAATGATATCCCTCTTGCACAATTAGAGGGGCAGAATTTTAAAATGGAATTTGAAGCTACCCTAACAGAAAAAGGGCTCTCTATTCATCTGTCTATCGTTAGTGATACAGATTCATTAGTAGGCATTCATTACTATTACGCCCTACCTAATGGCAAGGGTCGCATAACAACTCATGTTCAGAAACAGTTCAGGAATGAAAAAAGAGAACTTGTCGATATTCCCTCAGAATGGTCTTTTGATTCACAACATAAGCTCAATTTTAACTTAGAACAAGCAGCAGATTTTACTTTTAGACCTTATCCAAATCCACTTGATGGAATTATTTTACTTGAAACAGATCTTTATTCCTTGCGCACACATTATCGTTGCGATTGTGAAGAAAACTGTTGGCAATTATATCATCCAAAGGAATCATCTTTTGTATGCATTGAGCCTATTAGTTCTCAAGATCCAACTCATCCAAACTTATCTGTAAGTTCTTTAGATATCCTTTTGGAAATTCTTTGAATTTATAACTTGTTAAACAAGTGCGTGCTAAATCTCATCCAAATATCATGTGAGCTTTTGAGTTGGCATAAATCGATTTTTCTATCTACACCTGATGCGGGTTTAACATTAAAACTTCTATGTTTTTCACAGCCTTTTTCCTTGGTAGCATTGCATTGTCCAAATACATCTTTAACACCATAAACTTCTACTAATTTAATGATTTCTAAATTAGGACAAGCTTTTACAATTCTAGCCAGATTATTAACATTCCAAACAGCTTTATTTGCGGGGGGAGCAGACCTTTCCTCAAGTTCCTTTGTCAATTTATCTCTATTATTATCAATTTCTTTTTTTATTGATTCCTTTACTTCTAAATTTTGTGCCTGCTCAAACTTTTCTAAAAGTAATTCCTTCTTTTTGTGAGCTTTTCCGATTGCAGATGAAAGTTCTATATAATCAAGAGTAAAATAAACTTTATTTCCATGTTCAATTTCCAGCTCATCACATAAGGTTTCAAGGTTATTAATGGATCGAAGCTTCTTTTGAGAGTCTGTATCATTTCCATTCAGTGCTAATTTTTTTTCCTTAAATTGTTCCTTAATCCATCTGACAAATTCACCAAAATTTAAACCGGGCACAACAGTTACCCAGGGCAATTTTTTTTCAAATTCAAATCCATAAGGGAATTCAAGCCCTTTACAATCGTTGCCATATTTGGCAAATACTTTAACTTTATCTTCATTAATCGAATAATCATTCACCCCAACGGCCGCACATAAAACTTGAGTGAAAATTTTCTCATTTAGCGCAGTTCGAATTTCCTGCAAATGACTTTGGACTATTAAAAAACTTGTCGTCGCCAATAGTGCTATCGATGCAGCTAAAATGAGAACAGCGCGTGTTTTAAGAATTGCTCCTACAACTACGCCCCCAGCGCCCCCAATTCCAATTCCAATAGCAGCCACAGTCAAGATTTTCCATCTATTTTCTGATTTCTTCAATTTCTTCAATTCAGCTTCAAAGCGCTCCATTATCGGGATTGCATGAAAATCAGGATTTTCTAGGTGTTTAATTTGAGAAAACATATTACCTTTTATTAATTTAATTAAAGATTATAATTGTAAGTTATTATAACTTAATTGTCAAATTAACATTTTACAAACAAAACATTATCTATTGTTTACTTGGGATGAACACGAAATTGTTTTTCAATTTCTTTTAAATATTTAGGTCTTTAATAAAAACACCTTGAAATTTGGAATTTTTAGTTCTAATTTTCAAGGTGTTTTATTTTATGTCAAGATCGAATCGCGAGGATTTTCGCGCTGGTTGAAATCCAAGTTTGAAACGAGCTGTGAGATAACACGTCTAGAAGACCGGGGTTTAATGGCTGTCAAAATAAGATTCAATTAATGCAGGCAAACTCCTTTGGAGGTAAGTGTCAATTCTAGACATATTGACAAATATGGCGCTTCATAACAAAGCGAAAGAGGACTTTCGCACTCCAAACGCTACGCGTAGCTTTGGAAATCTGTAGCATAAATATTTCTTAAAGCCACGCAACGCGTTTGGAGTGCGAAAGTCCTCTTTCGCTTTGTTATAAAGCGCCATATTTGTCTACATGCCTATAATAATTTTATTTAGGTAGTACAAATGTTGCCGGGCTGCTCTTAAACCCATCTTTAGTAATAGCCACTAAGTTATAGGTATCTTTAATACCTTTTTTGCGATTGTGATCGTCATAGGTCAAACGGCTATTTGAAGGTATCGTGGCAATAAGTTTATTATTACGATAGAGTTTATACTCAACCACAGACTTGTTTGGACTTGGTTCCCAACTTAGGCGATTAATTCGTTCTGTTTGTGTAAGAAATTTGTTGTTAATAACTTTCCCTACAAAATTGATCGGGGCACCCAAAGGAATAGTTGCAACATCAATAGGAAAAGTACCTACATCAATGACATCTATTGTATTCAATTGAGTATTCACAATACTCATTTCATTTGTAAGTGAATCCACTACATAAAGAGTCACTCCATCAAGATTTAAGGCCATGCCTAAAGGGGAATTGACGCCTGGAATTAACTTTGTGACAGTGCTCGTGGCAGTATCTATTTCAGCAATATTATTACTTAAAAATTGTGATACAAATGCTTTAGTGCCATCTAGAGAAAAAACAATTCCAGTTGGGGCTAATTCAACGTTAATGGTATTGATGACAGTATTTGTTACGGTATCGATTACTGAGATTGTACCCTGATTTTGATTGGCAACATATGCAATTGATTTTGTAGGTGAAAAGGCAATACCTATTGGAGAATCACCAACACCAATCGTTTTAACAACCAAATTAGATGTGGTATCAATCACAGATACTGAATTCTCCACCTCATTAGAAATATATAATTGTAAACCGTTAGGAGAAATAGCTCCGTCAACTGGGCGATTTCCAACAGATATAGTTTTAATCACTTCATTGGAAGACATATTAATGACCGATACAGTATTATCATTAGCATTTGTCACATAAGCAATTGTTCCATATAAATTAAACGTAATACTTAGCGGAACTGCACCTACAGGGATATTTTTCACCAGTTTGTTAGTGCTTACTTTAAATACTGAAACAGTATTGTCATCGCTATTAGTAACACAAAATGTTTGACCATTAGGATTGACAGTTATTCCAGCGGGATTGCGACCGACCTTAATTGTAGCTAGAACAGAATTTGAAAGAGTATCGATTACTGAAACTGTGTCGTCACGACTGTTTGTCACATAAGCTCTGTTAACCTCAGTGAAACCTGTATTGGATAGGTTAGTAAACGCGATCAGAGCTAATACAAATGTCCAAAATGTCTTCATATAGTTGCCTTTCATTGTATCAATGTATCCATCAAAAATTAATGTATCATTGAGGTAAAATCAAAACTATTACAATTACAAATGATAAAATCAAATAAAATTTATAAGAGACTGTTTGTTAAGTCGGTAGAGCGTCTGTTCAAAGCCCAATGCTGTCAAAATAACAATAAAATGAGAGAATCGTCTAATTTCTTTTACCGTTACGATTTCCAATTCTATAACTACATTTATTTTAGAAAGATTCCTTGCGTTAGGCCTGAAGGGCCGGCATGAAATAGCCCAGGTCGCAGCAAAGCGGAGGCCCAATGGCATTCGGTTAAGAAACCATGTGCCTTTTGGTTATGTGTTAAGTGAGGTGCTAAAAAAGCATGATTTTTTAGATATGCTTATTTTTAGTTACTTATAAAAACGAACCTTCCTTAACCGAATGCCATTGAGCGGAGGCCTGGGTGTAAATAAAATAATCATCGAGTCCTGAAAGGACATACGCATCAACCTAACTTGATTTTATATAATAACCTCTAAAACACATCATGAACCCTTTTGATTTTTTATTTGATTGCTACACATATTCTTGGATCAATAATACTCA
>JACDES010000164.1 GCA_013816265.1 Parachlamydiaceae bacterium
TCCCTACAGGACTCAATGTATTGTTTGTACTGTCCCAGGCCTCCGCTTCGCTGCGACCTGGGCTATTTCATGCCGGCCCTTCAGGCCTAACGCAAGGAACTTTTCTTAAGTGAATGTGGGTAAAAGAGTGGGAAAGGAAAAAGGCTATTCGCCAATTTTTTTCTCTTATTTTGACAGCATTGGTTCAAAGCCCGGAGTGACGTAAGGAACTCCGGGTAAATAGAAAATAAATAGAGCCCGTGTAGGGCGACTCAAATATGCGACGATATACTAACACGCTTAATAATCAGACACACAAACCACTTGAAATACTTCTACGTAATAATCTCATATTTGAGTCGCTCTACCGAGCTCTAATTCTTTTTTATTTTTCCCGGAGTTCCTTACGTCACTCCGGGCTTTGAACAGACGCTCTACCGAGCTAACGAGGTGAATTCTAGATTTAAATCAATTTTTTCTTATTAACAAGTAACGCGCCCCCAAAGAGCAATAATACTTTGCTAATGTCTAGGATTGGCGCTGTCTGGTGTCGTAATTGTCGGGGACCCTTCCGTTGATGGAACATTCTCTACACCTGGAGATGTTCTAAAAACACTAAAAGTCGGTTTCAAGTAATAACTGAAAATAATAATTGCCAATATGATCATCATCACAATCAATGTTGGCATTAATTTAAAATAGTGCCTATTTTCCTTTATTTCTGTTTCTTCTTCATTTTCATCCTCTAACTCATCATTACCGTTCGACATAAATCCTCCTCGTAAAAAAATGAGTATTATCATAAAGTTTAGTACTTATTCAAATTATTTTTTTAAAAGGTATACAAATGTCATCAAAAATTAAAAAAATTGAATCCTCAAAAGCACCTAAAGCCATTGGACCTTATTCTCAGGCAATCCAAACAGAGCAACTTTTATTTCTCTCTGGACAACTTCCTATCGATCCTGCGACAGGCAAACTTGTTGCCTCTGAAATTAGAATCCAAACACAACGCGTTTTAGATAATTTAGAAGCAGTTTTGAATGAAGCCCATCTTTCATTCAAAAATGTTGTCAGATGTGATGTCTTTCTTAAGGACTTAAATGATTTTGCAGCCTTTAATGAAGAATATGCCAAAAAATTCAATCAATCCATTCCTCCTGCTAGACAAACAATACAAGTCGCACGTCTTCCAATGGATGCCTTGATTGAAATCTCTTGTATCGCTATTCTTTCAGCTTAGAAATAAAGAAAAATTAAATTCAAAAGGTTTTAGTAGTATGGAAAAAGGAACTCTTGAAATTCACAGTGAAAATATTCTGCCAATAATAAAAAAATGGCTCTATTCCGACAAAGATATTTTTGTCCGGGAACTTGTATCAAATGCTTGTGATGCAATTCAAAAAGTGAAAGTCCTCAGAGATCGAGGTGAATTGCAAGCCAAAGATGAAGATTTTCGTATCGATATCGAAAGTAACAAAGAGAGCAGAACTCTTAAATTCACTGATAATGGAATTGGGATGACAGCTGATGAAGTTAAGAAATATATTGCTCAGATAGCCTTTTCCGGGGCTGAAGAATTTTTGAGTAAATACAAATCAAATGATGAAAAAGATCAAATTATTGGTCATTTTGGTTTAGGTTTCTATTCTGCATATATGGTTGCTGACAAAGTCGAAATCAATACCCTTTCCTATCATAAAGATGCTGAACCCGTTTTATGGATTTGTGATGGTACCTCTGAATATGAATTGGATCGAGGTACTCGCCAAACACGAGGAACAGAGATCACTCTTTTCATCAATAAGGAAAATGATGAGTGTCTTGATAAAACCCATTTAAAAAAGATCGTAAGCCATTACTGCACATTTCTTCCCTATGCGATCTATTTGGATGGAGAAAGAATAAATGAAAAACAACCTCTCTGGATAAAATCCCCTTCTGAATGCACTAAAAAAGATTATATCGACTTTTATCACTATCTCTATCCCATGGAAGAGGATCCTTTATTCTGGGTTCATTTGAATGTAGATTATCCTTTCCATTTGAAAGGAATCTTGTACTTCCCACGCATGCATCGCGATTTTGAAATGAATAAAATTAGCGTTCAACTTTACTGCAACCGTGTTTTTGTTGCCGATAACTGTAAAGATTTGATTCCCGACTATTTGACAGTCCTTCGTGGTGTTATTGACAGCCCAGATATCCCATTGAACGTTTCTAGAAGCTACCTTCAAATGGATAAGACTGTACGTCTGTTAGCAAGTCATATATCAAAAAAAGTATCGGATAGCATAGCGACTCTATATCATACCGACAAAGAGAGTTTCATTAAATCATGGCCAGACATCTCTCCTATCATAAAATTAGGAATATTAGAAGACGAAAAATTTTATGAACGTGTGAAAGATATTATTATTTGGCAAAACACAAGTAAAGAATGGACAACTATTCAAGAGTACTTAGAACGCAATAATGACAAAACAAATAATAAAGTATTGTATACCTCTGACGAAAAACATGCGGCATCTATATTGGAAGTATATCGTAAGCAAGGCATTGAAGTGTTATGTGCAAATAACCCTATCGACCCTTATCTTATTCACTATATAGAAGGAAAAATCAGTCCAGTTTCTTTTCAAAGGATCGATGCTGAAGTTCATGAAAATATCCTCGATAAAACTAGAGAAAAAACGGTACTTGATGCTGAAGGCAAAACTGAAGCTGCTAAGTTAGCGGAATTTGTTCGCTCAAAATTATCTGAAGATCATATCGAAGTGGAAGCGAAAAGTTTAGCAGATGATCATTTACCAGGTTTTATCACTATCGATGAGAAACAGAGAAGAATGCGTGATCACATGATGCGTATAAACCCACAGGAAAGTGGAATGATGGGAATTTTTGGTAAAAAAACTTTCATTATTAATACCAATAATAGCTTATTTTCATCTATTCAACAAATTGATCGTAAAAATCCAGAATTAGCTAAGGATTTGACTCAAGAGGTTTATGAACTGGCGTTATTGTCTCAGCGTGAAATGGGACCCGATGCCCTTCATCAGTTTATAAGTCGAAGCAATCGTATTTTGGAAGCTCTCACTAAAGAAGCATTACGATAACCCTACCAGTTTTTGTAGCAAAGGTTCCGCGACCTTTGCTACAAACATTCAAAAAACAATCAATTCTCTATGATGCATTTGACTTAAGTCCAACTTCGTGTTATGGATGGTAAACGTTTTTTTTAAATTAAATGGAGTTATGTATGCTGAATAAAACATTTTCTATGGGCGAGATGATCAAAACGGGGTGGGCTAAATTTAAAGAACACCCTTATACATGGATCGGAGCCCTTCTTTTAATCATTTTAATTATGATTTCTCACCCATTTGTAAATAGTTTATTGATGGGAAATGGATTTGACATTTTTTCAGATAATCAAGTTCCAGAAGATAATTTTCAATTGCAATCAATTATATTTTTAGTTGGTCTTGTTTATGGACTTATTCACCTTGGCTTAGGTTTGGGCTGCGTTTACATGGGTATTCGTGCAGTAGATGGCCTTTCAGTTAATATAGGACACTTATTTGGCCGTTTTTATTATGTCTTTCATTATTTGATTGCTGAAATATTATACACAATTATTGTGGTGGTTGGATTCGTGTTATTGATAATCCCCGGATTTGTTTGGGCAACAAAATTTATATTATTTACCTACTTCATCGTCGATCAAAAAGTTGGCCCAATAAAAGCATTAAAAATGAGTGCCGAAGCTACCAAAGGGGCTAAATGGGATATATTTGGGTTTCTATTTATCTCCTTCTGCTTATTTATTCTCGGATCCATACTATTTTTGATAGGGCTATTATTTGTCATTCCAATTCTTAATATTGCATGGGCGGCTGTGTATCGCAAGCTTGTTGCTTCAACACAATCATATGATGTTACCCCACCACTTTTGACAAAGTAAATTGATTATTTTTTCATAACCCAGCTACATATATAGTTGGGTTATGAAGAGGGTAACATTTCTTAAAAATCTATTTATATAAATCCTTTAATTTTAAAATATAGTTTTTTTGGATTGATTTTATTTATTCAATCATGTTAAATTACTAATTAATATTTAAATAATAAGGTAAATTATGTTAACAACAATTCAGAATTTTATTAATAATTCAATTAGTCAAATTAAAGAAAAAATTTGGAATCCACTCTCCCCTAAAGAAAAAATTATTGCCAATATTGCTATTGCAACAATTCTTGCTCTAGGAACCACATATGCCATATGGAGATATTCGAGTTCAAAAAAAGCTTTTAAACCTACTAAAATTACGATAACGCCCGCGCCTAAAGTTAATGAACCCTTAAATGATCCAGAAAAAAATTCGAAAGAAGAAGCTAATACAGTAAAAATAACAAAGAAAAAAACTTCAACTCCAGAGCCTATTACTCCAAACGACAATGTAAAGAAAAAAAATCCGAAAAATAAACCAGCTCCGGCTCAGAATACATCCTCAAACAATGATCAATTAGATGCTAGTTTTTCATTATTTAAAGAGGCTGATGATATTATTGAAATTCCACGCTATGACTTGATTCCTGAATCTATTCAAGATCTAATAAAAGAACATGGCCAATTTTTTACCAAAATAGAAGCGATAGAACAAAGAGCTTCTGAAAAAAAATTGACCCTGGAAGATCGCGAATGTATTTCAGGTTGTAATAAATTTTGCTCCACTTGGACATTTCTTGCTAAAGAAAAGCCTGAATCAATAAAGAAAAGTTTGGGTAAAGATATCGTAAGAATATTAATTGGTATTCGACGACTTGCAATAATAGATATTGACAAATCGGCTAAATAGGCTTGGAATGAAGGCGACCCCCTTTGGAGTGCGTGTCGCTTGAGACTAAGATAAAAGTGATTTAAATCTAGAATTCACTTCGTTAGCTCGGTAGAGCGTCTGTTCAAAGCCCGGAGTGACGTAAGGAACTCCGGGTAAATAGAAAATAAATAGAGCCCGTGTAGGGCGACTCAAATATGCGATGATATACTAACACTCTTAATAATCAGACACACAAACCACTTGAAATACTTCTAAGTAATAATCTCATATTTGAGTCGCCCTACACGGGCTCTATTTATTTTTTTATTTTCCCGGAGTTCCTTACGTCACTCCGGGCTTTGAACCAATGCTGTCAAAATAAGAATAAATAGCATAATCGCCTAATTTCTTTTACTGTTACGGTTTCCACATTTATTTTAAGAAAGATTCACTGCGTTAGGCCTGAAGGGCCGGCATGAAATAGCCCAGGTCGCAGCAAAGCGGAGGCCTGGGTGTAAATAAAATAATAATCGAGTCCTGAAAGGACGGCATAATCATGTACGTATCATATGCCGTCCCTACAGGAC
>JACDES010000074.1 GCA_013816265.1 Parachlamydiaceae bacterium
GTTCAAAGCCCGGAGTGACGTAAGGAACTCCGGGTAAATAGAAAATAAATAGAGCCCGTATAGGGCGACTCAAATATGCGACAATATACTAACACTCTTTATAATCAGAAACACAAACTATTTGAAAACTTCTACGTAATAATCTCACATTTGAGTCGCTCTACAGAGCTCTAATTCTTTTTTTATTTTTCCCGGAGTTCCTTACGTCACTCCGGGCTTTGAACAGACGCTCTACCGAGCTAACGAAGTGAATTCTAGATTTAAATCAATTTTTTCTTAGTCGCAAGTGACGCGCGCTCCAAAGAGGGGCGTTCTCGTTAATTGAATCTAATCCAAGGTTACATAGATACTCTACGAGCTAAGTAAAATTATTTCTTATTTGAAAAAAATTACTTAACTTAAGGCAAAGGTATTACCTTTGCTGTCAAGATAGCTCTGCAAGATAATAGTGGCGCTGACGGTATCTACAACTTTTGTTCGTTGCCGGCGAGTCATATGCCCTTCGCGTAGCGATCGCTCTGCTTGTACCGTAGAGAGCCTTTCATCCCAAGTTTTAATGGGAATTGCACATGATTTTTCCAATAAAGAAACAAAATGTTTAACTTCATCAGCCAACAACCCAGTTGTTCCATTCATCATCAATGGGAGACCAATGACCATCTCTTCAATGATATATTTATTACTTTCTTGAAGCTTAGTGATGTAATCAATAAATTTAGCAACGGTCTGTTCAGACCGTTGCTCTGCTAAAAATGTGATGAGGGGAGTCGCAATAATTTTTCTTTCATCTGAAATTGCTAAACCGAGCCTTTTTTGACCATAGTCTATTCCCAAAATACGCTTTGGGAGCTTTTTTTCAGATGGAATAGAATTCATGAGTTTTTCCCCTTATGGGCAATCATAGCCTCTACAAAGTCTTTAAAAAGAGGGTGGGGTTGTGTAGGTTTAGATTTAAATTCAGGATGAAATTGCACACCGACCATCCATGGATGACCTTCAATTTCTGCGATTTCACATAAATTTTCACCTTTTAGAGTCCCTACAATTGAAAATCCTGCTTTTTCCATATTTTCTTTGTATGAATTATTGAATTCATAGCGGTGGCGATGTCTTTCGCTGATTTGCTGTTGGCCGTATGCTTTAAAGGCTTTAGATTTTGGTTTTAAATCACAGAAATATGATCCTAATCGCATCGTTCCACCCAAATCTTGAACCCCTTTTTGCTCACTCAATAGGGAAATAATAGGATGAGAAGTATCGGGATCAATTTCGGTAGAATTGGCTTCTGGTAATTTTAAAACATGTTTTGCAAATTCAACAGCCATGACTTGCATCCCTAAGCATATACCAAAATAAGGGATTTTGGATTCACGACAGTATTGAGCCGCTTGAATTTTTCCTTCCCAACCTCGCTCTCCAAAACCACCTGGAACTAGATATCCATCACAACCTTGCAGTGCTTTTTTAAATTCTTCTGGATCGGTTGGAAGCTTGTCTGCTTCGAAGCGTTTAATAATTAATTTGTATCCTGAGGCTAGAGCTCCATGGAACAATGATTCGAATACTGATTTATAAGCATCTTGATGCTGTACATATTTACCCACGATACCCACAGTTACCGTCCCTTTCGGGTTACGAATGGTTTCAATTAATTTATCCCATTCTTTTAGGTCAATAGGAGGATTTGGTAAGTTGAGCATCTTGCAAATCATATTATCGGCACCTTGCTGATGTAAGTTTACAGGCACTTCATAAATGCTGTGTTCAACATCTACTTCATCGATGACAGCTTCCCGTTTGACATTACAATACAGACTAATTTTATCTTTCACTTCATCATCGAGCGAAAATTCACATCTACATATGATTATATCGGGGAAAATTCCGATACTTCTTAGAATCTGTACTGAGTGTTGTGAAGGTTTTGTTTTTACTTCTCCAGCAGCTCTGAGGTATGGTACATATGTGAGGTGTAAATTTAAGGAATCTTGACGGTGTTCATAAGTAAATTGACGAATTGCCTCTAAAAAGGGGAGTGACTCGATATCTCCGACGGTACCACCAATTTCAACGATAACAACATCAATATTAGATTGTTGTTTAGCACAATTAATAATACGTAGTTTGATTTCGTCTGTAATATGAGGAATCACTTGGACAGTTTTACCAAGGTAATCGCCATGTCTTTCTCTTTTAATGACAGTATTATAAATTTGTCCAGAGGTCGCATTGGATGCACGTGAAAGGATGGTGTTTGTGTAGCGATAGTAATGGCCTAAATCCAAATCGGTTTCAGCTCCATCGTCAGTCACATAAACTTCACCGTGTTGGAAAGGACTCATTGTTCCTGGATCCACATTTAAATAGGGATCCAATTTTAACATGGCGATCGTTAACCCTTTTTTTTCGAGTAACAATCCAATAGCTGCGGCAGTAAGGCCCTTCCCTAGAGAGGAGCAGACTCCGCCTGTTACAAAGATGTATTTTGTTTGCATAACCAACACTCTATTTTATGAATATCTTGAGGAGTATCAACACCTGGGCTGATATGATCGGTCACAGCCACTTTTATGCGGTAACCATGTTCTAACACTTTTAATTGTTCTAAATCTTCTGCTAATTGTAAGGGGGTAGTGGGAAGTTTCTGATATGTGAGGAGGAAGTCTGGGCGGTATGCGTAGAGACCGATATGTCTATAATAAGGAGGAGCGAAACTCAATGTCTTATTTCCTGGAATTAACGAGCGACTGAAATAGAGAGCATTCCCTTTTTGATCTAATACGCATTTTACAATTGATGGATTAAGAGCCTCTTCTTCGGAATGCATTTTGGTTGCAACTGTCGACATGACGGCGTCATTATTTTCGAGAAGAATGTTTGCAACGTCATTTATTGCTTGGGGGGCTATACAGGGTTCATCACCTTGGATATTAATGATGACGGAGGCTTTAGAGAATTTTTGAGATTGGTTTATGACTTCTGCAAGACGGTCTGAGCCAGTTAAGCAATCAATTGATGTCATGACAACATCTGCTCCAATGTCTTTGGCATGATCGTATATTCTTACATCATCGGTTGCTATGATGAGCTGATCTAAATTATTTGCAAGTTTAGCATTTTCGAAAGTTCTTTGGAGGAGGGTCTTCCCTAAGATGGGAACGAGGGGTTTACCCGGAAAACGAGTGCTTGCATAACGAGCGGGAATAATCCCGATAACTTTTAGTGGCATTGTCTTACACCAATGCTAAATAATTAATGATCAACAGAGAAACTATAGACGAATAGATAATAAAATACAACATGAATTATTCAGAACTTTCAAATTATTAGAATTGTTTTTTTATTTTGAATAAGGGTTTTCAATAAGTGACCCATTGCTTAATAATGTTTGTAGAGTTATTATATTTTACTTAGATTTAATGGAACGACTAGTTATGCCAAAAGTATCTGACCATTTTGATGGTCAAAATTTTTTTAATCCATATCTGAGTGGCCCTAGGAAATCGTGGGATATTCTCTATTGGATGCTCACACGTAAACCGATCCCTTGGCCGAAAAGTTACCACCTACAGCAACATAAAATTCAAAGTCAAAGAGTCGCTGAAGGCGAATTACAAGTTACTTTTATCAATCATTCTACACTCCTCATACAAATTGATGGTCTTAACATATTAACGGATCCTATCTGGTCAAAGCGAGCAAGTCCATTTAGATGGCTAGGACCAAAAAGGATTGGACTTCCTGGGATAAAGCTTCAAGACTTACCTCCAATCGATTATGTATTGATTAGTCATAATCATTATGATCACATGGATATCCCAACTTTAAAGACCCTGCAACAGATTCATGCACCACTAATTTTTACAGGACTTGGTAATAAACATTATTTGAATAGATGTGGAATAAAGAACGTAGAGGAATTTGATTGGTGGGAATCAACAACTCTTTTGAATAAAAATAAATTGACGTATGTCCCCGCACAACATTTTTCCGCTAGAGGGCTTCTAGATAGAGATAAAACCTTATGGGGTGGATTTACTTTACAGGGATCAAAGCATCTTATTTATTTTGCGGGAGATACGGGATACGGACCTCATTTCAATGAAATTCGTTCTCGCATTGGTGTCCCACATCTTTCATTACTTCCTATTGGTGCCTATAAACCAGAATGGTTTATGCAACCCGTGCACATGTCTCCAAAAGAAGCTGTAAAGGCACTAAAAGATCTTGGAAGTAAACATGCCATCGCTATTCATTTCGGAACTTTTCAACTAAGCGATGAAAAAATCCACGATCCTTTCGAAGAGTTAAATTTAGCTTTAAAAGAGTATCAACTTTCACCCGAACACTTTATAGTTTTAAATCCTGGAGAGGTTCGAAAGTTCTCGTAATCCTTAACATAATGAGTAATATTGTGAACGTATTGTTTAATTTTTTTGTTAGTGTTCTTTATGAGTGTAGTTTGATATTAATTGCTTTAGTGGCGCTCCCTAAGCTGATCTATCAATTTATTATGCATAAAAAATATAGAGCTAGTCTTTTAACAAGATTAGGAATTCGTTATCCCAAAATTGAAAAAAATAATCATCGAACAGTATGGATTCATGCTGTATCCGTTGGAGAGGCTAAGGCGATCGTTTCTTTAGCCCGTGAAATTAAACAACTTTTTCCAGAATCACAACTCATCATTTCATCTACTACCGAAACCGGACACATGGAAGCAAAAAGAAGCCTTCCTTTCGCTGACAAACATGTATACCTTCCATTAGATTTAAGATGTATTGTTAGTCCTATTATATCAAAAGCTTCTCCTGACTTAGTTATCCTTTCTGAATCTGATTTCTGGTATAATTTTCTTAGTTGCGCTAAAAATAAGGGAGCAGTGATAGCTCTCGTTAATGGAAAGATATCAGAGAAATCAATGAATCGTTTTTGCCAAGTCCCTTTTTTCTCTAAAAGACTGATGAATCTATTTGATATCATGTGTTTGCAAAATGAATCGTACAAAGAAAGATTCATCAAGATATTTTCACCTATTGATAAAATGGTTATTACAGGCAATCTGAAACTGGATGATGAATACCCACAATTATCCAATGAAGATGTTCAACATTGGCGCAAACGTTTGGGTATTGATCCTGCCCAACCGGTTTTAACAATTGGTTCATCACATAATCCAGAAGAACAAATATTCTTAGATGTGCTAAAAAGAATTTGGAAAAAATTCCCTACGTTGAAAGTAATCTTAGTACCAAGGCATCCTGAAAGATTTAAGGATGTGGCTGCGTTATTAGATCGTGAGCACATTCAATCGATTAAATTTTCTGAAATACAGCGTAAAACCGGTAAGGAACAGGTCATCTTAATCGATACCATGGGTATGTTAAGGATGTGTTACCAGCTTTCTGATATAGCTATTGTCGGTGGAAGTTATACTTCAAAAGTTGGGGGACATAATATCTTAGAGCCATGTTGGTATGGCAAACCTGTTTTATTTGGTCCTTATATGCACACTCAAGTGGAGTTAGTCGGTTTAATCAAACATTATGAAGCTGGTTTTCAAGTTAATCCAGATGAATTAGAGAAGAAAATAGAGGATTGGTTATCAAATCCTGTAGAACGTGATGAAGTTGGCAGAAAAGGGTTACGATTAATTAAAGAAGTGAAAGGCTCAACCAAAAGAACAATGAGTGCTCTAGAGCCACTCTTGAGTCGTTTACAAAAGTAAGTTAAGAATAAATAAAAAGTTTATAAATTTTGTTTGTGTTAAATCACAGTGTTTGATATATTCACTGTTTCGTAAGTCTAACTGACGCGGGGTGGAGCAGGGGTTAGCTCGTTGGGCTCATAACCCAAAGGTCGGAGGTTCGAATCCTTCCCCCGCTATTTTTTTATATCTATCTATGGCGGCATAGCTCAGTCGGTAGAGCAACGGAATCATAATCCGTTTGTCGTCGGTTCAAGTCCGGCTGCCGCTAAGTCCTTCTTTCCTTTTCACATTCATTTATCAACAAGCTTTTTATTTTCATTTATGCGTTTAAGCTGCTTTTACTTTGTTCAGATCTTCTGAAAAGGTACCTTCAATATCTCGAAGAGTTGTTTTTTTCTTTCTTATTTGTTTATGCAGCAAATTTATATCCCTCTCATGTTCTAGTATCAGGATAGAGAAATCTCTTCGCGCTATTATACCACGTTCGGGTAGGTTGTTAAATTTTTTGTGGCGTCAAAGCCCCGGGGTTGAGCGATCGTAAGTCACCCCATATTACTAATATTGGGTGACTTACGATCGCTCAACCGCGGGAGCTTTCACGCACAAAAAAATTAACAAGCTACCCGAACGTGGTATAGCTCTTTAAAGATAAACGTAAATTCTAGACATATTGAAAAATATAGGATTGGGCCACTCTTTGTGTCTTTGTGTCTTTGTGTTTAATTATTATAGACATTGTTAATGTAAGAAATGAGTTTGAAAAATTCAACACAAAGACACGAAGACTCGAAGACACGAAGAGAGGCGCAATCCAAAAGTTCTTTTCGATTTGTTATAAAGCGCAAAATTTCTCAACATGTCCAGAATTGACGCAACCATTAAAATCAAATTCCTATTTTCTTTCTAATAACATATAATTATCTAATTATTTTTAGTTATAAAAATGATAATAATTAGCATTTACTAAATTGTTTTATGTGTGTTTTTTAAATTGAAGTGTTTACAATAATTAAAATATTTGTTATCTTTTGAATATATATATATAATATTGTTTGCTTTTTAAATTTAAATACTAATTAATAAAGGAGTAATAAAATGAGTTTTAGTTTAACAAATGGTTCTGTTCCAAAAAGTGGATTATCTGAAGCTACAATACAATCATTTTCAGGTGTCACTCAAGAAAATACTGTAGCTACTTCAACGACTGTTGTTGCTGCACAAAATGCTTTATCGGAGCAGAACGATGCACCAGCATCGGCATCACTTAGTAATAGAACAATAGTAAAAACTTATGAAGGACCTACCAATTTTTTAATGGAAGCTCCGATTATTAGAATCCCAGATGCAATAAGAGAAAAGTTGACAGAAGAACAACGAAATAAAATTGAAGAGCTTTGTAAAACAAACTTCATGGGTAGTGTGAAAGTTTTAGAAAAATCAATGGCTGAAGCTGCCTTAACTGAACCCAAAGTAGATGCATTTCTCTCTAAATTAGGTGATCGGGTTATTACTTTCATTGAAGCTTATGCGTCAGTTATGGCCGATAAAGATCATTCAAATAAAGAAATATTAACTTTAAAATATTTAAGTGATTTGTTTCTTGAAAGTCCGAAACAGACAATTGATTACGCCGGTAATGTAGGCGCGAATCCAATAACAATTCGTAATGCTCTTAAAGATGGAAATTACAGAGAAAAAATGCATTTAATTACGGAAGCTTTCAAATGGGCAGCCCGTAATAAAATCTTTAATGATCCTGAAATGGTAAAATTAATGAATCAAAAATCGGGTCTTACTTGGGAATTAACTTGTGATCCTAAGCTCGGTACATTAGGTAATTACGCTGCTTTAACAGGTATAAAAGGGCAGGAATTAAGAAAATTCAAACCTGATGCCACAAAATCTGTTACTTCTTGGAAAGGAAGAAATCCAACTGTTGCTGACTTAGCTGAAACACGAGTTCCATTAAGTCGTGCTGAAGCTGAATATACGACAGGACAATACGGCAGACATTTTCGATCAACTGAATTTCAAGTAAAAACCGGTGCAGGTGCTGCAGTCTTTAATCCAACTACTGTTGCAGATAGGGAGCATCCTTATCTAAGAGCTGCTTCGGAACTCGGATTACCTTTAATGGCCGGTATCTCTGGTTCATCTGATCAGTTTTTCTCTTTGATGAATGCATTAGGGTTTAAGAGTAAAGAAGATCTTACTTTAGGTCTTTTAGCATGTCTCGGAGGCTTTATAAAGGGATCAAACCACACATCAATCGAAGTATTAGCAGCGGCAAAGAGTTTTGGTTTTGAATATAACTTCTCTGCCGATTCATATAAAATGATTGATCCAGACAATAGAACTTCATTCTTGGAGCTTTTAGTAGCCGAGCAGAAGAAGAATCGTTACGAAATGCCTGATTACTATTTAAGTCAGGAATATGTAACGAAAATTGCTTCCAAATTAGGTTATATATAAATAAGACCTTTAGAAGATGGCCTAGGCCATCTTCTAAAGTTTGTTGATTATTGGATTATGAAATGCAATTATTCAATCGATTTGTAAGGAGTGACTTCAATGCAAATGCCTTCGTATGTGGATGTATTGATAAGATAAAAGGTGTTATCTTTATGTTTTCTTGCAATAAATACACTATCGGCAACATTTGAGAATATCCCTAGCGATGGATTATTATTTTTAGCTTTAGGAATCCATTGTGAATTATCTGTAAGAGTTATCACTGCCGCTTTTTCATTTATTTCTTTAATCTTGAAACAAATTTCTTCGTAAGCACCATGTAAAAGCCACGCATTAACTGTCGTGTTATTTTCTAAATTGGTGATATAAAACCAAGTCTTAAGAGCACCTTTCCATTCCGTTTGAAATTCAATCTTGTCTCCCATGTGCCATGTAGCCAATGTTTTTATATCTTTTACGATATGTTTCTTCCAATAACCAATTCCCCACGCAGAACCATCATCAAGTTGGATTGATCGTCCTTCATCAAATATAGATGTAATATAATGAATATATTTTTCTTCTGTAGATGTTTGATCGACAGATGGTTGATCATCTTCAGCTGATAAATCTATTTCTTCAGGTGGCTGCACTTGTTTCGGTTCATCTATTTGTGGTGATTCCTGAGATTGCTTTGGTTCTTCAACTATTTTTGGTTCTTCTATTTGCTTTGGTTCCTCGATAGGTTTTTGTTCTTCTACAGGTTTTTGCTCTTCAGCAGGCTGCGCTTCAGATGGTTGTACTTCAACAGGTTCTTGTACTTCAACAGGTTTTTCAACTTCTGCTGGCTTGGGCTCATCAATTTTTTCTGGAATGTTCGTAGGGATATTCTCAGTGGTATTTATGGCTTCAGGTTGTGATGTAAGCTGTTGTTCAATATTTTCATCAGCATTATTTTGATTTAGTTCTTCACCGGCATCTAATAATGCGGGTTGTTCTTGTAGTTGTTCTATTGCTGTTTCTTGAGAATTTCCATTTTCGATATCAGCTAGAAGAGAAAAGCTTAAAAAAAGGTTTAAAAGCGCGAGAGAGGCTATTTTCATATAAGGCTCATTTAGGTTGTAGGGGTTTATAAACCATTCTTAGGCATCTTTTTGATACCTATCAACCTTAATTTCTGTTTTTTTTTGGGCAATTGGGATGAGAGAAAACCTGGATACTTTTCACGACAGTCCAAATGCCAAAAAACCAAAAATTAAGTAATTAATGGATTTGGGTCGCGAGTATATAATAAATTATGTAAGTAGTCGATAAAAAATTGATTTGAAGTGAATATATTATAAAATTTGAATAAGTGGAAGCCTATTCCGGCTCTCCACCACCAAAGCCATTTGGGCCAACCCCAGCAGCAGCAGCGCCTATTCCACCTGCTCCGTTGCCGGATGCTCCACCGCTTTCAAAAGCGTGTGTAGTGCCCATTCCAGGTATTTTAACATTATTTGTGTCTATATAAAAATTAATGTTGTCAGTGCTACCTTCATTGGTCGTGTGATAACCAGAAATTAACCTTGGTTGAGGATGACCATGAGGATGAACAGGATATTGTCCATATAGAAATAGATTCATGGTGAAAAATGTGCCTGCAGCAATAATCAGAGCATAAAATTGCGATTTTGTCTTCATAGTATAGCCTCATAAAACTGTTTTTTTTTGACATGTTACATTTCTTTTGTATGAAAAGCAAGATCGTCATGAATCAAAAAAAAATATTATTTATTTATATGCAATTTATTAATTGATGTTTATAGAAAAAAAATTAGAATTTTTAAATCATTTATTTTTGACTTAATCAATAAAAATGGTGATAATTATTTACTCGTCAATAAATTTAAATTAATTTCTCAGATTAATATTAATACAAAGGATAAAAAATGACATCAATCGCATCTTCCATGTTTCCCAAAGATCTATCATGTGAAATATTTTCCTATTTGGAAGCAAAAGATTTAATTGCAGCAGGAAATACATCAAAATTTTTGGACAAAGAAACCAGTGATGATACAGTGTGGCGTCCTAGATTCAAGAAAAGGAATTCAGGTAATTTTTATAATGTTAAATATATTCATGACATTAAGGACGAGGACAGGCTCAAGCTATATAAAGTAGCGTTCGCACAAATAACACGAGCTTTGCTCACGAAAAAAGAAAGAGATATTTGTGTCTCGTTTCAATCCCATTGCGCAAGTACATGTTCACGACTTTCAAGGGCAGAACATCTTGGGTTGAACTATTACATTCAAATGCTCATTGCCAGAGTTGTTCAAAAGAAACCCGAGCTCCCTACTACCACTGAAAGCATTATCTGTTTTCCTCAAGAAGATATTATAGATCAATTTCAATCTGCTGCCGCATCTGGACTTAGAAAAGTTGTAGATGAATTTATTTTTCGTGGGATTGATATAAATTGTAGAAATAGAAATCAAAAGACGGCATTGCATCATCTTGGAATGACTGATCCAAAATGTTGTATGGTAGATGAATTGATCGCTCGTGGGGCCGATATCAAAGCGGTAGATCAGAAAGGTTGGACACCTCTTCATTGGGCGGCATGTTATCGAAATGAGACTGCTATAAAAGCGTTGCTGAAACATGGTGCAAATAATAATGCTTTAAATAACGAAGGATTAACCCCTGTAAAGATTGCAAAGATCGAAGACGCGAAAGAATATGTTATAGACCTTCTGACCATCGGTGAGAAGGGAGCTGATAAAAAAATAAAAAGTTATAAGGTCACTGTTTGGTTAAGCAATATGTGCTCTATGTTATTGAATTTGATTTATCGTTGTTTTAATGCCGTGAAAATTTTTTTTTCAAGTCGTCTTCGTTAGCACGGAGAGCGCCGGCCTTTCGCACTTCAAACGTAAGCGTCAATTCTAGACATATTGACAAAGATGTCGCTTCATAACAAAGCGAAAGAGGACTTTCGCACTCCAAACGCTACGCGAAGCTATGGAAATCTGTAGCATAAATATTTCTTAAAGCTACGCAAAGCGTTTGGAGTGCGAAAGTCCTCTTTCGCATTGTTATGAAACGCTATTTTTGTCTACATGCCTATATTTGACGCTTGCCTCCAAAAAGACTCGCATTCTATAAATATATAACTTATCAATAAAATAGGTTGAGGACATCGCCCCACCCTCCTCCCAGGGCAGCACAGAAATTATATTGACTAAATTGCTATTAATCTATAAAACTTACACAAAGAAATGTTTCAGATCTCAACAATATGATCTTCAACATTTCCAAAAGTGAAAAAGTGCCTTTAGGAAACTCTAAAGGAGAATAGGGAAACGGGTGTAAATCCCGTACGGTGACGCCGCTGTAACGAGAATCGGTGATTGAAGCTTTTGATCAATAAGATCAAAAAACCACTGCGCAATGCGTGGGAAGGGCGCTTCATATCAATCTCGGAGTCAGAAGACCTGCTTTTTCATTCTCATCAACACCAATTTCGATAAATTGGTGTGCTGTCTCGTTAAAGACAGGATGGGGGAAAAGTTTACTCATTCCAGATCAAACCTAAGGGCATCTTTTATTGCCTATTCGTTCGATCCGTATTCTTATCTCCAAACGCGTCGTAAGATCCGTTATCCTTTAGTTTTTTAAGACAGCTGATTAATCCAAATAAACAAAAAAAGGAAATCAGCCATGTTGTCAAATATACTTCATTGGAGCCCAGCCAATCTTTGGCAGTCCGAAAACCGTCTAAATCAAATTCCTTCGCCTTTTAAACATGCAAAAAATATCGATGATGTCCTTTCCATCGTGATAACTGCAAATTTTTCCATTCAACAGGCAATTTTTTGCAAAACTGAGATTTTGAAATTTCTTAATCAGGACGAAGTAACAGAAGTTCAATATATTAACTTCATAAAAAAAGTGATGATTTGGGGTTTTGAACAAGATCTTAGAGCAACCGAAGACTTTTTGACCGACCTAATCGATATAAAAAAATTAAAACGTTGGGCACAAAATAAATTTGATAATTCCAATCAGGGTTCTAATACAATTCATGATATCGCCAAGTGTGTTGCGGAGGAAAATCCAAATGTAAATCCGATCACGTTAAAAGAGCGTGTGGCTTTGGAATGGAAAAAATGCAGGCCTCTTTTCATTTATTTCATTCCAAATGTGATTAACATTTTTCTCGAAGTTTTCAATTTTATTGATAATCAAAAGAAGTATACGAGCCTGTGGGAAAAGCATTTACTAGTTGAAATTGTTTATAAATTCATTCTGATACCCTTCACATTGGTTCAAATCCTAAATCCTATTCTCGTTGTTCCTAGAAAAGTATATATTACTTCCATCTCAATTATATTGGGGACAGGATTATTCATTGGTATTTATAAAAGATGGTTTAAACCGATTCCTAATGACATTGTTAATTGCAAAAACCTTGACAAAATTCTAGAGAATAAGGCCGTAAAAGTTAAAGTGGGCCAATCTGAGGCCTTAAATCGCCTCATCACAGCATTGTTGGGAGGGATGAATGTTTTAATAGTTGGTAAGTCAGGCGAAGGAAAAACTGCTTTAGCACATCATTTGGTACAGCTAAAAAAAGAAGGAAAGCTTCCAAAGCAGCTCCAAAAGTTGCATATGTTTTCGCTAAACTGCGGAGATCTCATGGGGCATGGAACATTCGGCCATTCAGAAATGATCAATCAAACCAAAGATAACATGGAAGGTTATGAATCGGATCTTCTTGTCTTTTTCGATGAAATCGATCAGCTTACTGCCAATCCAGCTTGCTTTCAGACCTTCAAACAGCGATTTCTTAATGAGGATGAGCCAAGTCCAGCCTTTATAGCAGCTGTAACCTTGGAAGGATTAAAAAAGATCAAGCAATTGGATATTGATGGTTCTTTTATGCAACGCGTTGAGCCAATTGTCATAGAATCGGCTGAAGATGAACAATGTCGTTTGGTTCTGAATGAATTTCTTAGCAGAAACGGAAAGGATTTACCGATTTCACATGATGCCGTTGATCAAGTCATAGAATCATCTAAGTCTACGAGCTATCTTCCAAATGTAGGGAGGTTGGCTAAGGCAAAAAAAATCATGCGTGCTGTGATAGGACGTTGTCAATACGTTTTTAGTGATAATTATAATTCTAAAGAGCTTGCGAAGGCTAAAGATGACTATCAAGGAACAGCTCTTAGCGAAGTACAAAAAAGGAATGAACTTAGAGAGACTATTAATGCTTCCAAACGTGAAGAAGTTGCTAACAAAGAACAAATAGCAAAAATCAAATTATGTTTTGAGAAAAGAAAAATGTTCATGACTCAGTACAGTAAGTTAGCACATCAGTTGACCAATAAAATTTCAACTTCCAAAAAAGTACAAGCTGAATTTCTTTTAGACTATCTTTATGGAAAAGATGTTTTTGAACATTTAATCGAAAGTCAAGTTCAACCCTTGAGAAGCAAAAAAATTGATGTGGAAATCAATAGCGATTTAGTGAAAGATGTTTTTGCTAATATTTGTAAAGAAGACCAAAAAATAAAATAAGAAAAGATTGAGGGCGAGAAGATGGTTACAGCTAATATAGGTATCTTATTAGTTAATCTAGGGACCCCTAATTCTCCTCGCCCTTTTGATGTTTTCAATTACTTAAACGAGTTTTTGACCGACGAAAGAGTTATCGATTTTGGTTGGCTTAAAAGACAACTTTTCGTTCGTGGAGTAATCGTTCCATTTCGTTTTCGCCAATCTGCAAAGTTATATGAATCAATATGGACTGAAAAAGGCTCTCCCTTACTTTTACATGGGATTGATGTTAGGAATAAACTTCAAGAGGAACTTGGAGATGAATATTTTGTATCATTAGGAATGAGATATCAAAATCCTTCCATTAAAAGTTGTTTAGATGAATTAAAAATGAAGCATCTAAAGGAAATCATTATCATACCCATGTTTCCTCAATATTCTTCCGCTACGACGGGCTCTGTGAATGCTAAAATCATGGAAGAAATAAAATATTGGGAAGTGATCCCTAAATTAACATTTATCAATAATTTTGCAGATCATCCAGGGTTTATTAATGCATTATGTGAAAGAGCTAGACAATATGATATAGGATCCTATGACCATATTTTATTTAGCTACCATGGTTTGCCGGAAAGACAAATTCGTAAAGCAGATAAAGAAAATAAATGCTTATCGAGATCTTGCTGTAAAAGCTTAAGTGAACAAAATCAACATTGTTATAAAGGCCAATGTTACGCCACAACACGTCGTTTGGTTGAAAAATTAGGACTAAGTGAAAATCAATATTCGGTCTGTTTCCAATCACGTTTGGGGCGGGATCCATGGATTCAACCATATACTTCTGATGTGATCAAAAATTGCTCTGAAAAAGGATGGAAGAATCTTTTGGTATTTTCTCCATCATTTGTTGCGGATTGTTTAGAAACAATCAGTGAGATTGGTCATGAATATAATGTGGAATTTCAAAAGTTAGGGGGAGAGAGGTTACAGCTTGTTGAAGGACTCAATAGCCATCCTAAGTGGATCGAAGGTCTCAAGCAAATAATTGTGGAAAATTCTGTGATGACAAGTAATAAAGTCTAGATAATAAAAAGAGATTGAGTCCTAAGACCCAATCTCTGGCAATAACTACCTTCTAATTGGTGAACTATTCATATTTGAATTGCTGCTTTGTGAGCGATTCTCTATAGATGAACGGTTATCCATCGATGCATTTGATGGATTTGAATTAATTCTACCATTTGAATTGTAGCTAGCATTTGGATTCATATTTACATTATCATTTTGATTATATGATCTTCCATTTTGATCTCTATCTTCTGAATAAGAAGATGAATATTGAGTAGAGCCTGAATTCATTCCATTATTGTATAAACCAGATCTTTCATTATAATTAAATTGTCTATCGTTTGCATTTGAATATCTTTGATTTTGATCAAATCTATTGTAGTTGTTATAACCAGAAGGTCTATTATTGGAATAAAGGTTCACTTCTGTTGTTCCTGTTTGATATCCGTATCCATATTGCGGTTGGGCCGCTCGATTGTAGTTATTGCTTTGATAGCTTTGGTCGTATTGTTCGCTATAAGGGTTGTTATTGTAGTAATTTTGATCATATGACTGGCTATAGGATTGTCTGTCATAAGAATTTCTTGCTTCACACGAATGTGCAGAAAACATTTGTGTTGATGTAGCAACAACTGTCAGAACAGCTAATTTTGAATATAGACGCATATATAAGCTCCTTTTTGGGTTTATTTGACATCTACCTTATTAAATTTATATCAATTAAATTTCAAATAATTTCTTTACATGGTATGTAAATTATTCAAATTTAATGGTATATATTTCTGAAAGAAATTAAAAAAAAGAAATTTACTTTTTTTTGATTTCTTTGTATTTGGGGATTAAAATTACATTAATTGGTCCATAAAGTATCAACGATATATACGACACCATTTGAACCAATATTTTCAGTCTTTAAAATATGCGCTCCATTCACTGTTATTAATCCGTCTTTCGATGTAATCTTGATTTCATTGCCATTGACGCTTTTTAAAAATATATTCTTATTTAGCTCAGTTACTTTGCTTGGCACTAAGTGATTCTCCAATATCTTTAAAAGCGGCTCTCTATTTTCTGGTCTTAATAAGGCCTGTAGATCATTTGAAGACATTTGACGAAACGCCTCATTTGATGGAATGAAAAAAGTGAAAGGGCCATTCAATGTTTTAATGAAATTGGGAGATTGCAAGATGACAAGTAGTGTCGAGTAGGAAGGCTCATTTGCTAAGAAACCACGCTCTTTGGAAACTAAGTCCGTATGAGAATGATTGACTTTAGAAGAGCTTGTGGGAATAGGGGATTCCTTTAAATCAATCAATTCATCATCTTCCATTGATTCCATTAAGGTAGCGGTATATGTAGGGCTATTTTTGAGATTTATTTGTGAATGTATATTATAATTAAATGATAAAAATAGGCTTAGTAGCGTTATATAGCCACATTGGAAATATTGATGCATGAGAATGATCTCCTTGGAGAAATATGTGTTAATGAACACTATATAACGGAGAATCTCAATATATGTAAAATAAATAATCAAGCATTGTTCTATTTAATTTTATTGTAATTAATTAATCAATCATGTTAAAATTATTCTTATTGCTAAATTATTTAATGATATACTAATAAACAACTAAGGATTGTTATATGTTTGAAAAAAGAACTGATATTATACAACATAATGCAGAAGTACTCCTTCATCATCCAGATGCCATTTTATCCGCGGATATCACAGGTAAGATATATAGGATATCGAGAACAAATTATCTTGGGCGCATAATAAATTGGATTTTGGATCCAAAAGGGACTAATGTTCAAACAGCCGTACGTAAAATGATTGTTGTAATGAAGGAAAAATTCAAGAATACTTATAAAACCCATGATGATATTGAGAAATTTACAGTTCAAACTCCTAGTATCCCTAAGTATCGAAATCCATTAGAAGCAGATCTTTCTACAACGCATCAAATCAAAGGAACAATCTTAACGTTATTCAATCATGATGTTCCCACTCACATTAAACCATATCAAGGAATTCTGAAAGAATCATTGAATGTTGGTATTGATTTTGACATTTATGGAAATGAAACGAAATATGAAACAACAACAATTAAAATCAATATGTATTATCCTGAAATGGCGTCATATATTGCAAATCTACCACTATTCAACAAAAATCCTGATCTTGTTGCTGAGGTAATGGATTTAAGAAATTATGCAATTAATAAGCTTCAGATGCCAATAACACCCGTTGCTGGAACATTTCTTTTTAATCGTGGTTAAAAAGAAAGATTGATATATTTCACTAATTTTGAAGTCAATTCATGAAGGCGAAACCCTTTGGAGTGCGTGTCGCTTGCGACCGCTTTTAGATTGCACGCATCGATCTACAGAATACTCTGAGGCAGGCGACGACAACGCATTTGTTGCCTCCAATTATTCTGTAGATCGGTGCGTGAAATCTAAAAGCGGTCGTAAGGTGACCTAAGAAAAAATTGATTTAAATCTAGAATTCACTTTGTTAGCTCGCTAGAGCGTCTGTTCAAAGCCCAATGCTGTCAAAATAAGAAATATTAGAACAGCCCTATTTGTTTCTTTGTTCTTGTTTACCCCCGGATGGGGGTTATGGCATGATAGCCCAGGGTAAGCAGAGCGCAACCCTGGGTAAAAGTAATTTAATGATTGCACCCCAGAAGGGGGTGCCGGTATATGATGAATCTAACTCGTTAAGAAAATATTCATTTAAGTTTGCCGGCACCCCTTTCTGGGGTGCAATACTTCATTTTATATTTTCCCAGGGTTGCGCTCTGCTTACCCTGGGCTATCATGCCATAACCCCCATCCGGGGGTAAACAAGAATAAAGAAACAAATGGGGCTGTTCCTATATTTTTTCTTATTTTGACAGCATTGGGCTTTGAACAGACGCTCTAACGAGCTAACGAAATGAATTCTAGTTAAAATCATTTATTTCTAAGTCTCAAGCGACACTTACTCCAAAGCGGTCTTACTCAACTGAATCTAACCAAATACGAGGGGTTTGGGCCTTAGATTATTAAGAAGGCTTTTTGTTTATATTGTTATTATTTTGCATGTAGTTATTCATATTCGTATTTGGCTTTCTGACATCAACGTTTTGTTGAGCTTCCGGAGCACTTTCTGTCGGCACATTTGTAATCTCATTTTTATAAGCATCATCGTAATAAGTTGCTGGCTTATATCCAGGAGTGGCTTGTTCTTCTTCACGGGCTTTTTCTATTCCTGCACACTTGGCACAGAAGGCTTCTGCTTGTGATATCGTTAATGTGAAAATACCGCATAGTACTATCATCATAGATTTTAATTGTGAATTCATTGAAAACTCTCCTTAAGGTGAATTGATTTTTTTGACCCTTATGGTCCATTGATCTAACTATATCTAATAAGGGAATATTTTAATCAAGTGTCATTTGCACCCTTGTGGTTTGTGTGTATTATTATTAAGAGTGTAAGTATATCGTTGCATATTTGAATCGCCCTACACAGGCCCTATTTATTTTCTATTTACCCGGAGTTCCTTAAGTCACTCCGGGATTTGAACCAATGCTGTCAAAATAAGAAAAAATAGCATAATCGCCTAATTTCTTTTACTGTTACGGTTTCCAATTCTATAACTGCATTTTTTTTAAGAAAGATTCATTGCGTTAGGCCTGTAGGGCCGGCATGAAATAGCCCAGGTCGCAGCAAAGCGGAGGCCCAATGGCATTCGGTTAAGAAACCATGTGCCTTTTGGTTATGTGTTAAGTGAGGTGCTAAAAAAGCATGATTTTTTAGATATGCT
>JACDES010000075.1 GCA_013816265.1 Parachlamydiaceae bacterium
CAGCGAAGCGGAGGCCTGGGTCAATGCAAACAACACATTGAGTCCTGTAGGGACGGCATATTGATACGTACATGATTATGCCGTCCTTTCAGGACTCGATTATTATTTTATTTACCCCCCAGGCCTCCGCTTTGCTGCGACCTGGGCTATTTCATGCCGGCCCTTCAGGCCTAACGCATGGAATCTTTCTTAAAATAAATGTGGAAACCGTAACAGTAAAAGAAATTAGGCGATTATGCTATTTTTTCTTATTTTGACAGCATTGGTTCGAAGCCCAGAGTGACGTAAGGAACTCTGGGTAAATAAAATAAAGAATAGAGCTCGTAGAGCGACTCAAATGTGAGAATATTACAAAGAAGTATTTCAAGTAGTTTGTGTGTCTTCTTAAAGAGTTAGCATATCGTCCCAAATTTGAGTCGCTCTACGAGCTCTATTCTTTATTTTATTTACCCGGAGTTCCTTACGTCACTCCGGGCTTTGAACAGACGCTCTCCGAGCTAACGAAGAGTCGCTAGGCTTTAATCTAACCTAATTTAACTCATCTAACCTCTCTGCGTCTCCCTGTCTCCCCGTCTCTGCGTTAAGTTTTAGAGCTCATTTATTGTAAGTTTTATTATTTACATAACAACCTATTCTTCGTTGTATTGTAACTTTTTCCACTTGTTTTAAGCCCTACACTTATCTATATATTATTTTTAGCCACTTATGCATAAAAAAAAGACGCACTTCGCTGCAACCTTGCATAATTTATCCTGGCCCTTCAGGCTTAATACAGAAAACATTTTCTTCAATGATTCTTGTTGTTTACTTCGTTCCAAATATCATATTTTTGCTGCAAATTTAACCAAAGACTAGGTGTAGTATCTAAAGTCTCTGCTAAACGTTCGGCTATAGCTGGAGTAATAATACCACATTCTGTACGAATTTTAAAAAGTGTGCTACGAGATATACCAAGGTTGTCCGCCAACGCCTACAAATTTATATTAAGAGGCTTTATATATTGATCATCTAATATAACACCCGGATGATTAGGCTTTCTTTGTTTATCTTTCATAAATTACTCATAATATTAATCAGTTGAATCTAGCTACACATTTACCTAAAATAAAAGATTAAATTAATAATCAAATTAGGTAAATTCATATTTATTCTATTTCTATTGATTCATCTGGAAAGGGAGATCCCCATTCAACTTTACGAGCTTGGCGATATAATTCACGATTCTTTTTAGATACAGTTTCCTGTTTGATGATTCCTTCCACTTTACAAAGAACTAAATTGACATGACCTGTTTTACGCATGGGATGTCGTAAAACTCTACTTTCAGGCAATTCAACAGACATTTTAGAAAATACAACATACGAATACTTCTCATCCTGATTCTGCACTTGTTTCTATCGCGGGCAGCTTTTAGCATCTTTGGCAATAAGTCCCTGTAATTTTTGTAAATCTTCTTTCAATTTGACAATTTTTTTATTTTTTTTCTCAAAATTTGAAGCTTGTACTTTTAATACTTCATTTTCCTTTTCTTTTTGTGAAAGATGGTCGAAACATCCTTTGACTATCATGGCTAAGCCAACAGCACCTATCGTAACAATAGCTGAGCATGGTACAAAAAAGGAAGGAGACATATACATTGAAAATCCATCATTGTAGGTCATATTGAACATATAAAGTCCTTTGTGAGGGTTGAAAATGTTTGTATATTTATTTTTATTTATTTTGTGTTCTACTTACCGATGTTTTTTGAATTAATTTATTCATTTTTTGATTCAATTCGAAAATTTCTTCATCTTGAAATACTTCATATTGTAAATCACCATCATATACTTTTGCTTTTAGTATCTCATTTTCCTTTTCAAGTTTTGAAGATGAAGCAAAGCTTCTTAGAACTTTAATTGCTATGATCATAGTTCCTGAAGTAATGGTGAGAGCACAAGGAATAAATATTGAAGGAGATATATACACTGAAAATCCTTCGTTATAGCTCATATTAAACATATAAAATCCTTCTTCCTGGGTTGAAAATATATTCAGAATGAATAATATTGCTCATTTTGGTGATTTTTTCTGGTCACTTTAAGTATTGAAATTGCTTAATTCCAAATCAGACCAAAATAATCGAAAATTAAACAAAATTCTTCGACGATATCTTTCTAGTGTAAAATAATAGGATTAAAAAATCTAGTAGATCTTTTTTTGAGTTTGGATTAATTCTATTTCTATGGATTCATCTGGAAAGGGAGATCCCCATTCAACTTTACGAGCTTGGCGATATAATTCGCGATTCTTTTTAGATACAGTTTCCTGTTTGATGATTCCTTCAGCCTTACAAAGAACTAAATTGACATGACCTGTTTTACGCATCGGATGTCGTAAAACTCTACTTTCAGGTAATTCGACAGCCATTTTGGAAAATACGACATACGAATACTTCTCATCTTCATGTCCAAGCGTTCCTTCTTTAATGCGCCTATGCAAAGAGGTTCTTTCGATTCGCTCTGAAAAATGACACCAATCATTTCCAGTCATAGGACAAGTCATTGCATGTGGACATGGTGCAACCATATTGCCACTTAAATCAATTAGCTGGCGACGGATAGCTCGAATACGCTCAAATCCCTGCGGAGTCCCAGGTTCAATCACAACAAGCAATTGATTTGCTGCAACCCAACATTTCTCTATAAGACTTGGTATAACCTTTTCTGAAAGTTCTCCTACAGAATATGAGAGAACGACTAAATCTGACTTTGGTAAATTTAACTGCTGCTCTAAATCGCCCAATTGCCATTTAGCTCCAAGTAGAACATTATTTTCGCTACTAACTGTTAAACGTTTTCCAATTTCAGCTAATTGAACATCTTTCTCAATCAAAGTAACCTGATTTAAGTCTGGAAAAACATCCGCTGCTGCCCACATTGCTGTTCCGGGGCCGGCACCTAAATCTAAAAAACTATTAACAGTAAGACTTTTCGTCCGTGATTTTATTTCTTCAAAAATCCTATGATTTACTGAATATGTCGCTGGCATACGTGCAGCAATATATGCCATTCGATGCTGATCATTTGTCATTAAATGTTGCTTCTGATGGGAACGGTATCTTTCAGTTAATTCCTTACGGGCTTCTAAAATATCACTTAAGCCAATATTATTTAATTGTTGTTCAATTGCTTGCTGTAGTTTCTCAGGAATCGACATGATATCATCTTTATTAACGATAATTTTTGGGATTGGTTCCAGTAACTTTAAAATCAAAAAGATCCTCTTTAAATTGAGGATTTATTTGTTTTTTAAATTCCGTCAATTTATTGGTAGCTTCATCTGTAATTAATTTGCCTTTTCGAGCAAACAACTCTTCTCTTTTGTTGATTACTTCTAAGGCCGTATTTTGATCTCCAAAGATAGCAATAAGGAGCTCCTTTCGAGCTAGATATACTTGAATTTTACGAAGACTTGGTTTGAAGTGAAAAAAATCCTTCAATGATAAATAATCCGATGGTGATCTATTTTCATCTTCAGAAACATCTGCATCTTCTTCATCCACTTCTTCATTGGGATCTCTAGTAGTATTTTCTGTAACGACCACTTGCTGAGGTTGTACGGGTTCATCTAGACTAGGTATTTGTTGTGATCCATTCATCATTTGGTAAAAAACTAATTGAAGCTCATCGTCGTTAAGCTGTAGGGTTCCTATTTCTTGAATAAATTTTATATTTCTATCTTTTGCTGCATTTATTATGGCTTCAATCAATTCATCAAGAAAATCAGGTCTAGTCTCTTCAATTTTTGTATAAAAAATTGCATTTTGATAAAGAACTTTTATTAATTCTTTCATTAATAGTTTTTGTTGATCAGACTCAGCTTTTTTCTCGGCTCTTAATTTAGGGTCGAGAATTAAACGGATATTAATTCGAGGAGAAGACTTCTTCGATTCAGTTAAGTTATCGCTACGTTCACCAGGATCTTTTTTCGATCTATATTTGTAGAGCGCTTGCTGACGGGTGTTAAAATTTTCTCGTTCTCTCACTTTAATAAAATTTTCATACTCCGATTTCATCGTATGAAACTGCTTAAAATTTTCAAATTGTAGGTTTGTGAACAATCCTAGAATCAACAAAACTGCAAAAACAAGAGAAAGTATGTTCATAATTTTACTACTTAGACCAAAATTTAATTGGATGCTTAGAGCTTGGAAGGACAAAGGTGTATGTTTCTATAGGCTCGGATTGATTATTATCTGATTTCACATTTAAAGTACGCTTTGGACCGTTTTTCAATCTTACTTCCATTTTTACTATCACAGGCATTTGTTTATAAGCTTTGTCCCATTCCTGCATCCATACGCCCGTAGGAGGAATTTTAGATTCTTTATTACCATTACTATTATCCTCCGGAGCAGCTGTCGAAACAACAGTGTTTTCTGGTTCAGGAGCTGAATAAAATAAGAATGACAATCCTTTAACATCTTCTAGCAAACACTCAATACTAATATGTTCTTTTAAAATCTCGGCACTGAGATCCTCTCTAAGAGGCCATATAGCCAAACATAAACGGTCATCCTGATCCACAAATAATCTTCCAACAACATCACCAGACAATGTTGGATCCAATACTCCCTGATTATCGAAAGAGATTATCAAGCTTGGAAAATTTGATACTTCATCTTTAAGTGTAAAAAAATAAAATATTTTTCCTGGATTATATTCATTTACAATATGGGAAAACACTGAAGAAAGACGCGATTCCATATAACGACTTTTAAAGCTTTCTTTGAGTGTATCCTTAGTTAACTTATTGAGCACAGATAACTCACGAAAAAAACCAAAAATAATCACCAATAGTCCCGACAAAATTGCCAAAGAGATGACAACTTCGAGTAAAGTCATATGGTGTTTTATTTTTCGGTATATTTTCATTATCTATTATTTCTATTTAGGTTTTCTAGGACGTCTCGCTCTAAGCGTATTATTATCATTATTCCCATTATTCTCAGCATTTGCATCATTGGATAACGTATTATTTCCGGTATCCCCAAATTCATTCCCAGCACCATCTTTAAATTCTCTTTCTACACAAGCCTTATAAGAATAGACATGTTGGATTTCTTCATTATTCTTGCTTTTTTTCTCTACTGCAATAATATCTAAATTAAGAAGAAAGGCCTTACTTTTTGCTCTTTTCTTTTCAGAAGGCAAATCAAGATGTAATTTATAATAGTAGTCATATAAGTGATCTAAAGAGGTCTTTAAACCTACTATCGGTAATCGCATATCTAGTTGTTCTTTTAAAGAGCTGCCTTGAGCTCCATCCATATATAACTTTTCAGTCACTTGGGCATGAGCCAAGTTTACTATATGATCCAATTCAATGATTTGGCCCAAACTTTTTTGTGCTTTATGGATATGCACAAACGTGCTTAAAACAGGAACAGCACATGTCGCTATCAGAAATAATGCAATCATTACTTCCAATAGCTGAAAAAAATGTCTATTCCGGGACTTTATCATGTTCACCATTTAAAAGAATTTTTGGATATAAATCCTGTTTCTTAAGTTCTTCAAGAGGGGACTGCTCCCGACTATATTCTTTATATTTTTCACTTGCGAGAAATGTTGGATAACCGGCAAATGTTATTTGAAAGGCTTTACCATTGTCTGGAGGATCTTTTTCGAATAAATTCAATTTGCCCTTCGACATCGACATTCCTCTAGAGAAAAAATCTAGTATGATACCCTCTTCTTTTCGACGTAAATCGCCTATAAAATCAATATTGCGGATAGATTTCAGTATGTATTCTTTAGCAAGAATCACCTTCAATTTTGGACTTACAGGTTTTTCAGGAACGATGCGATAGTGAATATCTTTATCAGATTTGTCTTTGAAAAACTGGACAGTCACATCTATTTCCATAATAAGCATGATGTCTTGAGCCAATTGAAGATGGCTCAAGACCTGCTCTACTTCTGTATAAAAGCGCTGTTCTGCGTAAGCTTCTTTGACTTTAATACCGGTAAGTGCCATACCGAATGACAAAAGCAAAAGGACAATAAGCAATTCGAGTAATGTAAAAAATGTCTTTTTAAATAAGATCATGGGCCTTTAATTATTTATTAAATAACCCCGTTTTCTTTTTTACGTTGTAGGCTTCGTACTTTTTGGAAGTGACCTTAACAACTTTTTCACCTTCTTCATCACCTGTATCAACTTCATATTCAGCACCCCATCCATCTTTGATGAGTTCATCAGCATTTTGAACGAGCGGTGAATTTTTAATGATTTCTTTCCAGCCATCTTTTATATTATCAATATCGCCACTAGCTGCATCTAAGGCTAAAATTGTTTTAATTTTTTCGATTCCAGCTTTTGTCTTAAAGGCTTTTCCTTCTTCCAAGCTTCCTGTATAATTATAGGCAATTACCCCAGTGATCATGGCGATTAAAAACATTACAATCATCATCTCAACAAGAGTGATAAAGCGTTTTTTAAATTGAAATTTTTTCATAGTTTTACCTTTTATTTAATTTAATAATTTATTTTATGAAACTGAAAAAGAGCTTACATCTGTAAGTGGTAGCAAAATTGCCAACAGCACTGTTCCGATGACTAATCCCATAACAATTAAAATAACGGGCTGAGATAAAGCCATGACTCGGTCTAAACTCTTTTCCAATTCTTGCTCGTATATCTCAGCAATTTTGCTAAGCATCGTCGCTGTTGTTCCGGATTCCTCCCCAACGGCGAGCATACGAGAAACTAATTTAGGCACATTCGGCGATTTGCCAAGTTCTGAACTTAACGAATGACCTTCAACAATTTTTAATTCGGCAGATTGAATTTCACCTTCTAATACGACGTTACGCATAACTCCTCGCGAGATCCTTAAAGAATCAATCATGCTTAACCCCCCTTGCAATAGCGTCGCCATAGTCCTACAAAATCTTGCAACCGCGGTTTGGATTGTCAAAGTTTTGATAAGGGGCAATTTTATTAAAGTTCTTTCTACCCATAATTTTCCTTCAACTGTTCTTAGCTTCCAGATGCTCCAACCAATAAAGCCGATGATAGCAGGGATATACAACCACCAATAATCTCTAAATACATGACTTAACGAAATAATGGCCGAGGTGAAGCTATTTAGTTTTCTTCCTGCAAATATCCCTTCAAGAGATGGCACAACAAATCCTAACAGTACGCCTATAATTAGAAGAGAAAAACTTCCCAAAACACTCGGATAAATTAACGCTGTGGTAATCTGCTTTTTTAATTTTAGCTGTCTCGATAACAAATGTGTTAATTTTTCAAGAACTGGCCCTAATGTACCAACAGCTTCGCCAGCGGATACCATTGAACAATACAACTTATCAAAACTGTTTGGAAAGGTGTTCATTACAGCCGAAAGAGAGACACCCATTTTAATTTGCTCACATAAGCTTAATACAACCCGATGATAGCTTTCTCCACGAGTTTGCTCCTCAATTGCGATCAAACTCTCATATAAAGGAATACCGGCATTTACAAGTTGTGAAAGCTGTACTGTAAACGCTAAAAGATTATCACCTTTCAGATTCTGTTTACCGCTAATTTTGCTTTTTAAGCTCAATTGAAGGACTAAATAACCTTGTTCACGAAGTTTTTCTTTTGCTTCTTTGTCGCTTTGCGCTTCAACGAGACCTGATTTCTTTTTTCCTTGGTCCACATATTGATATTGATAAAGGGGCATGATTAACCTTGTTCCTCAATACCTCTAGCAACACGCAAGACTTCTGCTACTGTTGTTAAGCCATTTTTTACTAATTCCGCACCATGCCCTAACAAACTCACCATCCCTTGAGATAATGCTAACTTACGCATTTCGATAGCGTCAGGACTATGTACTATCTGTTTCGTTACAGCATTTGTTATTGGCATCAATTCATAGACCCCTTGTCGGCCTTTAAATCCTGTGTTATAGCAATGACTACACCCTTTTCCTTTGTATAAGCATCCATTTTCTAAGTCATCCAAATCTATTCCTAAACTTTGCAATTCTCTTGCTGTTGGTACATATGCCTCTTTACATTGCGGACAAATTCTTCGAACTAAACGTTGCGCTAAAACACCTACAACGCAAGAAGAAAGTAGATAAGGTTCGATTCCCATGTCAACAAGTCGTGTAATTGCCGATGGAGCGTCATTCGTATGTAAAGTACTTAATACAAGGTGACCTGTTAAAGCTGCTTGGATTGCAATTTCCGCTGTTTCTTTATCACGTATTTCACCAATCATTATTACATCAGGATCCTGACGGAGTATGTGTCTAAGACCTGTAGCGAAATCCAATTTAATTTTATGGTGAACACTAATCTGGGCAATTCCCTTGAGGTTATATTCAACGGGATCCTCGATAGTCATGATATTAATTTCATCATTCGCCATTCCACAAATGGCGCTATATAATGTCGTCGTTTTACCGCTTCCTGTTGGTCCTGTAACTAAAACAATTCCTTCTGGAAGTCCTGTAAGATGTTTAAAATGTTCTAATACGGGAGGTAGCATTCCAATTGTATCGAGACCTAGAATCACATTGCCCTTGTCCAAGATACGCATAACAATCCTTTCACCGCCAGCAATTGGAACTGTACTGACACGAAAGTCGATTTCACGTCGACCCATTCTAAGCTTGATTCTACCATCTTGAGGCAGACGATGTTCGGCAATATCTAATTTAGACATCACTTTTATTCTAGTCAGCATTTGATTCTGGTATTCAAGAGCAGGAGCATGTCGGTTTTGTAATACACCATCGATACGATAGCGTACCTTCATCCCATTTTCAGAAGGTTCAAAATGGATATCTGAAGCCCCTTGTTGAATGGCTTCAGTAATAATTAAATTTAGGAGCTGGACTATGGGCGATTGATTGCGAGTATTATCTAACAGATCGAATACCTCGATCTCACCATCGCCGCGATCATCTTTTTTATCTACTAAATCTGCAATAAGTTGAGAAGCTGCACCGTCTTCGGTATTATAACAATCATGAATTGCTGACATGATGACATCGCGAGGGCTATAAGCAGCCTCCACGTCACATCCAAGTAAAAATCGGAGTTCTTCAAAAGGAGCGAGGTTTAATGGATCTGCTGTTGCAACGACGACTAGATTTCCTTTATCTTCGATAGGAATAACCATATGTCTTTTTGCAAAGGCATAAGAAATTTGTTTGTATCTTTCTTTACTAACACGTAAGCCGTTAAGGTTTGGATAAATGGACATACCAAACTGTTCTGCAAGAATGGCTTGACTATCATCGCTATTAGGCACACTCCGATGGGTTGATGTATTATTTGACTTTTCTTGCGACTTAGCGTCCATCATACTCCCCTTCAGGAACATAATAACGAGCAGGAGTTTGACCTAACAATATTGTCATGCTTCCTGCAAAAAGACGTTCTTTCTCATAACGATGGGCTTCTTCAAGACATTCTAAAAAGTAAGGAACATCTCCAGGACGTCTGCAAAGAAGTTCTTGACGTAAACAAGTGAGCTGTGCTTTTGGATCCTGAACAATATGTGGGGTAATAAAGATGAACATTTCTGTGCTGCTATCTTTTAATGAATTCATACTGAAAAGCTTACCTAAACCAGGGATTTCGCCAATAAATGGAACAGATTCACGACCATCGTTTGTTGTTCTACGGCGCAATCCACCCAAAATTACAGTATCGCCATCGGGAACAAGAACCTGGTTAGTGATATGACGTCTAGTGACATTTGGACGATCTTTTCCGGATCCTGGATGGATCGTATCGAAAGTAATATCTGTTTCTAAAGTGACATAATCATAATCATCATCCGTCTCAGGATCATAATCATCTCTCATATGAATCGTTGGTTTAATGCTAATGGTAATACCATATTGGGCGCGCGTAAATGCATCTTTTAAAGTAACCCCTTTAGCGGTCTCTACTTCAAATATACCAGTATTAATAGAGATATCTTCATTAATTGCTATCGTAGCAGGTGTTTGATTAATGGTAAGAATTGATGGGCTCGAATTGATTTGAACATCGTCTTGAGTGAGTAAGAAACGATAAGCTAAGTCGAAAGCCGGAATTCCCGAACATGTTTCTTTACGACTTAGAAAATATTCAAAAACACCTCTATTTCCAGGAACAAATTCTTTACCATTTGGAAATATATTATTGAAAACAGCGCCACTGATATGTGTATGTGAGGCAACGTCACCGATTTTCAATAAATTTAAACCAAAACTATTTTCACGATTAAGAATTTTTTCAAACAGTAGCGTTTCAATTTGAACCATTTTTTTAGGAACGTCTAATTTTCTTAGCAATTCTTTTAGTTTTGGCAATATGTCTGCCTCGACCACCATCACAATAGAACCTGTCTTAATATCAACAATAAAATTCTCACGATCTAAATTAGGATTTGCTTGGGTAATGATTCCAGGTTGTGCAGGTGCTGGGTTTACGACATAACCGCCTTCTTGGTAGAAACCTTCTTGACCATATAATGTTGCTGGAGGTTCTTTCTGTACTGGTGGTGGAAGTATTGGTGCTTGATTTTCTACTACCGTAACATCAGGTCCACATGGGGCTGGCCCCTTTTGTGTTTCCATACCTGTTCCAGTTGCAATCATCAACTGGTAAACCCTGTACAAGACGTCTGCGAGCTCTTCTGAATCCGAATGTTTTACAGTATACCAGAATACAACTCTATCACGTGCTCCACCCACTTGAGATTCTACGGTTCTTACAATTTCTTCTGCTTTTCGAACCTCTTCCTTTGTTCCTACAATAAAGAGAGCCTGAGCCATATTTTCTAGGGTAATGATCCTTAATCCATTTGAATCTGGAAGTTGAGGTGTTTTACCATCGCCAGCTGTTCCCCTTCCATCAAGGGATTGATCAAAAATAGCACTTAAAATGCGCGACATTTCTTCCGCTTTTACTTTATTAACTGGAACGAGACGAAAATCTTTATCACCGCGGCTGTTGGCAACAAAGTCATATAATTTGAGTAAATCTTGAATTTCTGCAACTGGACCTATTAATAAAATATCCCGTCCTAGAGTTTGCACAACAGTTGTATTGGGATTAACAAATCTTTCTAAAAAGAGAAATACACGACGAACTTCTGATGGTTCAGGAGATAACACAAAACTGATTCGTGCGTCTGATGGCAGTACTTCGAGATCTTTTCGATTATTTGTTATCAATTTTAAATTGGAATTGTTTTGTTTTGTTAAATACAATTGACGAAGATAAGGATTAAGAGTTTTAATTCCCACACCATTTTGAGAAAGGATAAGCTCAAGCATTTCGTTCCACGAAGAACGTGGGATAGGTAAATTGGAGTCTATACTTAAACGAATCGTTCCTACATCTGCAGGAATCAGATACATATAATCTTGAGATCCATAATCGATGATTAACTGCTCTAAATTTGTATCCGGAGCATTCCAAAGACCGTATCCTTCCATACGATTGCCACGAGCAGCCATTTCACGCCATGATGTTTCCAGCTCTTTTAAACGGCTTTTATTTTCATTAATTTGATTTAATAGAATTTTATAATCTGCTTCATGAGCATGATTTAAATAGAGATATTCAGTTTCTTCGTATAATTTTTTTATACGATTCTGGATTTCTTCAGTTTCTCTATTAACTTCAGTCAGAAGCTGATCTGTTTCTTGATCTAAATCACTGCTTGAAGAATTCAGTGCAGCCTTTTTATCTGCGATTGATTGTGCTTGCAGCAGGCTTGTACCTAATAGAAAAGAGAGACCTAATGTTATAAAATATCTATTTTTCATTGCGATTACTTCATTTTAATATGTTGATCTTTATTCGACCTATTTATGTGGGGTAATAACTGGAGCATTCACACGCTCTCCTACCCCTTTATTTTTTAGGAGATGATCTGTTGGCTCATCGTCCTCTTCATCATCATCGTCTTCATCATCATAATCGTCATCATCGTCGTCATCATCGTCGTCATTATAATTTCTTGAATCTCTAGATGGCTGCGTATTTTTTAAATTCTTATTTTTGTCATCTTTTTTATCTTTTTTGATTCCTGCAGGTATTAGAGGCAATTCAATTTCTTGAAAGTCACTTCTAGTAGGATTATAAAGCGCTCCTGTCATATATTGACGCTCATCCTTACGTACCAACCCGCCAAACACAAAAAGTGTACCTGTAGATTTCCGTTTTACATACGAATCTATATCTTCTTCCGTCGTTAACTTCTTCCAACCCTTATTCGTCAGTAGCAACCAATCAGAAGGACTAATTAACATACGTTCATGATTTATTTCAAATACACATTGCGTTCTTGTTCTGGATCCTACAAACTTAAACATATGTTGTATCGTTTGTGGATTTTGAATCATCCAAGGCTCGGTTGATTTTAAGAGGTTTAGAAGCACCTTACCTTTTCCTTCAACATCCCAGAGTTCTAGACCCATTAATCTTTCTTCAATTTTTTTTACTACCAACAATGGATAATCGAATGATTCTTTACCGGGTATGACGCTTTTCCATTGCTTAGCCTCAGCATTCCAAATAAAACATTCTCCTACACTTGCAAAAATGGAATAAATATCCTCACCTTCGCCAAAGTCTACTCGATGCTTACCTATAAGGTTCTTATATTCTTCACCGCCATGCCTTTCTAAAAACTTGTCTATACCGTGCCAGCGAGCTCTCTGTCTAGCCAATAATGTCCCATCGACTCGAAATGTTCCTATCTCCCATGATCCTCCAGCATATCGTGTAAACTCTTTTTCCGGCAGCTTGAGCTGTGCATTTGCTTCAGGCTCTGTGATGATATCACCCTTATCATTTTTCATTAAAACTTTTACTTGCACTTCATTCTCTACAGGAGTTCCCTCAATCCATAATGATGTCACAGCGTTGTCAGGACTAAAAGTATAACGACTAGATGAATTTTTCTTGTCATATAATAAGTATAATTTCTCTCCTGGCGCTATGGAAGCGATATTCTTACTTCCGGCAAACGAAAAATGTAAAAGAATACCTGTTAACTGAGTATCAGGTCGTCCATTCTTGCCATAGTAAACCAAGTGTTGTTTTAAATCAGGTATTTGCAATGACGGTGGAGTACTCTGAAGAACCAATAAGGGCTCACCAATTTTTTTATAGCATTCTGGAGATAGTGCAAACGCACTTTTGGGAAGGCGAGATTGTTTTACCACCGGATTTGTGCATACAATATCATCTGGACGCTGAATCCAAATAATTCCAGTACCTATCAAAAGACAAAGGATCGTTCCAATAATAAAGCAATTAAGCCAGGTTAGCCATTGGCTGATCATAATTAACAAATACCTTGATTGCGATAATCGTTTTTATTTAGTTTAATATGGATTTTAACAAAAATTTAATATTTTTACAATGTTTATTAAAGCATTAATAACACTTCTTTATTCAAAACCGATTATTCATGTATGGAAACGAAAGAATTTTCAGCTTAACGATTTAGGATAACATAAGTATTGTTATAAATGCAAAATTTTTATTTGAGCAAGTAAAAAACAATATTGATTTGAAATTTGTGTGAATTTCTATATCAAATATGCCAAATATTATTGAGTGTAATTATCATAAAGATATAAAACATTGCATGATCAAAAAACAAATAAACAACATGAGGGGTATGTTATGTTATTAAAAAAATGTTTTAAGCTATTTACTGCATTTTTATTTACAGTAAGCCTACAAAGTGAATTGAACGCAGACATAGAAAGTTATCAAATGGCCGCTGAATTTGATAGATCTACTTGGACAACACCCCATGATTTATTCATCATTCACTCAATACCCAAATGTGGAACACATTTTATTCAAAAAGTTGTAAATTTGATAACAAATCAAGAAATATTAGAGGGATCTCCTAAACTTGAAAAAATGCAAAAGGCGTGTAAGAACAATCAAGTTTTGCGAATACACCAGAGATATTCTCGAGATTCCATGGGTCTCGTAACAAAAGCCGAACATAAGGTTATTGCAATGGTGAGAGATCCTCGCGATGCCTTAATATCGCATGTTTTTTATATGAGAACATTTAAGAAAGGGGTATTAAAGAGAGACTTTTTTAATGTAGGATCAGATTTTGATACACTCACACTAGAAGAACAAATTACTTCTCTGATCGTAGGGGACAAATATGCAGACTCATATATAGATTACTATAAAGAGCGAACAGGCTGGGCTTTGGCTAAGGGCAATTTATATATAAAATTTGAAGAGTTGGCCGGAGAAGAGGGTGGTGGCAGCAAGGAGTTACAAAAACAAGCCATAGAAAAAATTGCAAAATATATCAAAATAAATTTATCAAATGATAATTTAGAGTTCGTGTTAAATAGCATGTACACTAAACGTCCTGATGAGGTTCAAGAAGGTAAAACATTCAAAAGAGGGTCTACTGGAAATTGGAAAACTTTCTTAACAAAAGAACAAATTAAACTAATAAAAGCAAAATTAGGAAAACAACTCATTCAATTAGGCTATGAAAAAGATATGAATTGGTAATCGCCTTAAAAAAAAGAATCAATGAAGAATATCTTCATTGATTCTTAAATTTGAAATGGGTCATTTAGCTTTTTTTTTTGCAATTTGTAAATATTGAAACGGAGGAGCCTCTTTCCACAACATTCTAGACTTATTGTAGGCTTCATATTTAGGTTCAGATGGTGTTCCAACATTATACATATTTTTAAAAACAAGTTCTCTTGGATCAAGTTCTTCGTCATTATAACCTCTTGGTCTATATGGAGGAAGCTTAAATTGATCTAACGCTAAGAATTTCTTTATAGCATCCTGCGTTGCAGAATCCCAAATATTTTCATATTTGATGGCTAAAATTTGAGCCTGATTTATTTTACAAGGAATCGTATCTTGATGAAGCCATTGAGATAACTGTATATCACATCCTAGGGCATCATAAGCTAAAAGATTATATTTCTTTGTTTGATCAGTGGTTTTGCCTATTTTTTTCAACCATTTTTTGTCGGATGATTCCAAATGTCTAAAATGTGCACGACCAAAATTTTCCTGTATTATTGTTAGATGAAGAGCAGATTCTGCCGCTTTATCTGGATTCGAAAAAATATATATTATTTTTCCTTTAAATTTTTTTGAGGGGGGCAAAATATGTGTTTTTAATACAGTGTATTTAGATAAAGAACATCCATGAATTGAATCCGTTAACATGGTACTTCCCGATCTTCCGCTACTTGCAATCAGAACAATATCTTCACGACCATAATAAGAACGTAGTTCTTCTTGACTTGTTATAAACCATGGCTCCTCTGAAAGGATTTTCATAGGGATACTCACGAGAAATAGAAAAGACAGTAAGATTGATAATTTAAAATTATTGATTTGCATCATTACCTCTAAGTTTTAATGGATTTGTATCAAGCTTGTTTTATTGCAAGCACTGATCATAAGTTTTTTTATTAGGTGGTATCAAATAGGTTTTTCCATTTTTTTGCAATCTGATTCCATGTATATTTGTGAAGTATAAATTGACCCATTGTTTTCCGATCTTTTAATGTGATAGTTTCAGCGTCTTGCATTGCTAATTGAAGTGTTGAGCAATAATCTTCATCAGATATACATTTATATCCATATCGCACTGTTTCCTTTAACGCGGATCCTTCTATGATGACGGGTACAGCTCCAGCAAACTGAGCTTTTAATGCACTTATGCAAAAGGTTTCTATTCCTGTGCAAGGATATGTCCAAAAAGATGCATTTTCATATGCACGATGAAGGGATTCATGCCCCACAACACCATGTTCATGGACATCTAATGATTTAAGAGCTTTAACTTGTTTTTGCATTTTTATCACTTTTTCAGGTGATAAAATACCCCAACTTTGCCAACCATAATATATATCAAGTGTCGCGCGAGTAAATTGCTCTTTGATAGATGGCCAAATATCTAGTAATAAATCTAATCCTCTTCCATAGTTCGATCCATATATGCATGAATATGGATTAATTCTTTCATGTATTGGCATGAATTGATCTGGATTGATTCCATTGCCAAAAATTTTTGTAAATTTTGCAAATAATGGATTTATAGAAATCCATTGTTCTCTTAGGTAATTACTAATCCACAGAACATCATCGAAATCATTAATATATTCTGCTGGTAACCAAACAGTATGTGTATCATGAGGCCATAAATATCTTTTGGGAGCTACTTTTCGTAGATAATCCGGTAATCTTTGATGTCCACAAAAAATTGCAATGTCGAGAGAATAATCATTATAGTTGGATTCGGTAAGATAAAGGGGGTTTTCATTTGGTTGTGAACAGGGAGAATTTAAAGGTGGATCACCAAATACAATTACTTTGTATCCAAGTTTTACCAACTCATGGGACATATAAACAACTGCTTCTTCACTTCCAAATAAGCCTGATTGAATACTTGTTGAATCCCAAGATCCAAATGACTTTTTAATTCCAAAAACCCCTATTGTTTTCTGATTATGCCTCAATTTTTCCAATGATTTGTTCATAGGATAGATTTCCAATTGATTACTTATTTTTGCAGTTGAAGTTTAGCTAAACTTTGGTACATTTCAATATTTTTTCGATAATTGTCTGGCAATTTCAAATTATTTAACAATATGCGACACAACTTATCACATTCTTCATATTTTTTTAAATAATAAGCACTCACTAATAACTCATACCACATTCCAAAATCATAAATCCATTTTTCAACGAATAAAGTATCCGATGGAAAAATTATCGTCTTCCCAATACTAGCATGCTTGTACGCTAATTCATAATTATTTTGTAACCGATAATAGCTTGCTAAATAATAAATAGGCTCTATTCTTGTTGGACGATAATAATAGGCTTCATAATAACTTGCTATAAATGTCTCCAGTGACTTATCAAGAGCTCTTTGTAAATGGGCAACTTGAAGCATGGACCAAAAAATCTCTTGCTCACTCACACCTATTACAATAACTTTTTGATAATACTCTAATGCTTTTGGTAAATCACCGAAATCGCGATAACTTTGAGCTAAATAAAAAGTATTACGTGGATTCTCAGGATTTTTTTTAAGGCTTTCTTCTAGAATTTCGATATCACTTTTAAATTTTTGTTTGGTCGCAATTCGACTCCCTTCCATTGTATATACAGTAGTGATTTTTTCTAATACCGCTGAAGTTTTTGCCGCCAGAGATGTGATATATTCATGTACATCTCCAATCCATTGCCAATCTAAAGCATTGTTTACAAGCTGAGTCCTGCTATGTATCACTCCATTCTTATCGGAAATAATGAGATAAGAATCTTGTTGAGGGGGAATGAATAATTTAAAATCGTCATCAAAAACTAAATAATCATCTGCATCGATAAAAAAAAGATAGTCTCCTTTTCCTTTAGCTAATGCTAACGCCTCATTACGATTGTGAGCAAAATTGATCCAAGAGCGTTCATGTAATTCCCCGGAAATGCTTTTTGATTTCATAAATTCTGTAATAATTTTTTGAGTCCCATCTGTAGAGCCGGTATCAACAATAATCCAATAATCAATAAGTGGGATAACTGATTTCAAGCAACGTAGTATTACTTTGCTCTCGTCTTTGACGATCATATTTAGGCATATTGTTTTTTTTTGTGGATTCTTAAAGTTCAAAAATAAAAGCCCTTTTTAAAAAAATTTTATTGCATACTTCTCGTTCGACAGCATATAACGAAATTAGATAAAAAAAATTAACGTGTAAATAACTATTCAAGGAGGAATTATGAATTCTAATGGAAACAAGCCTTCACAGGATCCAAAGAATAACAACAACAAATCACAAGATAATGGTAACTCAAAAAATAATAATTCTAACGATCCAAATCAACAAAATAAGTATAAAAAGTCTTACGATGAGTTTGAAGAGAAGGTGAAAGGTACTTTCAAAAATATTCAAGAATCTGAAGCGTTTCATTATGCTCAAAGTAATAAAGAGCAATCAATTACCTACATTCTATTAGCATTAGGGGTTATATTAATTTTCCTTACTCCATTCGTAGGTGGATTAATTTTAGGCGCTATAGCTGGTTATCACTTTGCTCAACAAATATTTTTTTATTTATCACATCTTAACCAAATTATTGATGGGCAAGATCAACTTCGGTATATCGTACTTACAGCAGTTCTAATCGGACTATTTATTGCTGCACCTGGAATCTTTATAGGGGCAATCATTTCAGCAATATTTACACAACTCATTCTTAGAAAAAATGGATCTGAGGGATCGAACCAGCCCGAAAATCAAGATCGACGTTAGTAGATTTTTGGGGGCGAACTCCTTTGGAGCGCGTGTCGCTTGAGGCTAGAGACTAACGCGCATCGGTTGCCACAGTGTATTCTGTTTGCTAATGCGTGAAATTAGACATGTTGATAAGTTGGCGCTTCATAACAAAGCGAAAGAGGACTTTCGCACTCCAAACGCTTTGCGTAGCTTAAAT
>JACDES010000076.1 GCA_013816265.1 Parachlamydiaceae bacterium
GCTGCGACCTGGGCTATTTCATGCCGGCCCTTCAGGCCTAACACAAGGAACTTTCCTTAATATTGATAGAACCGTAAAGAAATAAGCAATTCTCATTTTTTTTCTTATTTTGACAGCATTGGGCTTTGAACAGACGCTCTTTCGAGCTAACAAAGAGAATCATGTAAACAAAATTATGAGTACAGCCATAGAACTATACTTAAATGGTTGCCCACTACCTGTAAAAAATTACGCGAATCATGGGTGTAGGGCCGGCATGAAATAGCCCAGGTCGCAGCGAAGCGTACTCACGCGTGGTATATATAGCTATTTTCTTTTACAAAGAAAAATTAATGGAATTGCTAATAGTTGTAAGCTAACCGAAAAAATAACTAAATAAATCAGTGAGATGTCATATAAAAAGCCCATGAGGGCGCTACCAATAAACCATGACAGTCCGTAACATGTATTAATAATACCATAAGCTGATCCTCTTTTGTCTACTCCTACTAATTCTGCGACATAAGCGCGCATGATCGATTTTTGGACACCTAGCCCAACACCCCAAATAAAACAGCCTAATAAAATTGTATAAAAGTTGTTTCCAAGAAATATCAAAGGAGCAAAAACAACAGAAATCATTGTTGTTATAATTAAAATGCTGAGCCCCTTTTTATCGAATAAACGACCAAGTAAAAAGGCTCCAATACCGTCTGTAGCCATTGCAACAGAATAGAATAGTGGAATCCATATCGTTGAAATATGTGAATCTTTTTGTATATGATAGGCAATAATTGGGAAATCAACATAACCAGCTGCAACTAAAGAAACAGCTCCTGCATATATCCAAAATGGCTTACTAAACCCTTGCATATGTATTTCTTTGCTTCTTATTTCTAAATCTTTCGGATTAGGAAACATCCAATAAGCAAAAGCTAAAAAGGATAACGCAAAAAAAGCTGGAATAATTAATAACGTAAAACTCATTTGATAGCTCGCATGATAATAGAGTGCGAGCATCACAAATAAAGGACCTAATATTGCTCCAATCTGATCGAGAGATTCATGTAAACCAAATCCCCAACCTCTACCAACTTCCTTGGAGGCATATGAAAGCATGGCATCTTTGGATGGACTTCTTACAGATTTTCCGAATCTTTCCATAATGACAAGAGAAGCCGCTGTCTGCCAGCTTCCTGCAAGAGCTAAAAGGGGAACAGCGAATAAATTGATGACATATCCCAAAGTAGCAAAAAACCAATATTTGCCAGTGCGGTCACTTAAATAACCAGAGAAATAACGAAAAGTATAACTGACAAGTTCTCCAAATCCGGCTACTGTTCCCACTATTGCTGCATTCGCGCCCAAAGTTAACAAATAAGGGCCTATCACACTTCTTGCGCCTTCATAGGTCATATCAGCGAACAAACTGACAATTCCTAATAGAACAATAAACTTAACGGATTTACCTTTGGGGGTATCATTGAAAATTTTCATGAAGAACCGTTGATACAATAATATTTCAAAACATGACATACCGTAACAAAATTTATAATGCAAGGGTATCATTTGCCTAATTTTGTTGGAATTGATACAAGAAGTAATAAAATATTAATTACCGGAGTTTATATATGGGTTCTACGCATCTTTTCCATTTAGGTAAAACAAAGCCTCAAATAGTATGCCAGGGAGGTACAAGAACCGATGCCACTATTCAAAATTTACCTGTCTTAAAAGGAATGTCTCTTTCACTTTTAAAATTGGATCCAAAGATGATGAGAGAACCTCATTGGCATCCAAATGCTGTTGAGTTGGGTTATTGTGTTTCAGGCAAAGGACTAATGACAATTTTTAGTCCTGGAAGTGTGCATGAAACATTTACAATTGAACCCGGTACCCTTTCATTTGTACCTGAAGGTTCAATGCATCATATTGAAAATATTGGGGATACTCCCTTACAGATGTTGCTTTGTTTCAATCATGAAAATCCGGAAGAAATAAATTTATCTACTTCAATTGGTGTTATGCCAAATCATATTCTAGGAGATACTTTTAGTTTGAAACCAACGTTTTTTGCAGGATTGCCAAAATCTGAAAAACCTGTCTTCATTACTCAATTAACTCAAACGACGACAATGCTGATTAATTGGATGACAAATCGTTATAAATTTAATGTTGAAGGTGTGATTCCTCAGGTCCATACGAAAGGAGGATGGGTAAAAATGAGCAACGGATTTCTTATGCCTACTCTTGAAGGGATCTCATTATATAGCTTACGTTTAGAGCAAAATGGTGCTCGCGAACCTCATTGGCATCCTAATGCACATGAATTGAATTACCTTCTTGAAGGACAAGCGAGAATAACATTATTTTCACCAGGTGGAGATGTTGATACTTTTGACATGGTTCCAGGAGATATGAGTTTTCTTCCAAGAGGATATCTACATCATATTGAGAACACGGGTCCACAACCGGCTAGATTTGCAATCTTTTTTAATAATGTTGCCCCATCGGATATTGGATTATCGGGATGTTTAGGTGCATATTCAAATGATGTGTTGGCCTCAATTTTTAAAGTTCCTGTATCCTATTTTGATGCCTTGCCAAAGCATCAGAGTGACTTGTTTGTTGTGGGAGGCGGATAAAAAATTAGCAGGCAATTTCACTGAGATCTTTGTTAACTCGGAGTGCGTTTATTCAAAGCCCAATGCTGCCAAAATAAAAAGAGGCCGTAACAAAAAAGGAAAGCGAAAGAGGGCTTTCGCACTCCAAACGCTTCGCGATTCATTCAGAAAGCTATTTTCAAGGTTACGCGTAGCGTTTGGAGTGCGAAAGTCCTCTTTCGCTTTCCTTTTTTGCTACGGATTTTTTTAATTCGACAGCATAGGGCTTTGAACAAACGCTCTCCGAGCTATGTAGAAATGAAATAAAAATGAAATTATTATACTACTTTAAATATAAACAGGCAATATCTATTGGATGAATACCACGCACTGTCCAAATTTCAAGTTTTAGACCGTGCGTGGTATCAGCGAATCGTTGAATTGACATAAAATTCTATATGATATTATAATAAATATCATAATGATATCACATGGAGGTATTATATATGTCGGCATCCAATTTCAATCTCAGAAATGTAGCTCCTGATGTCATGTTATTATTAAAAAAAGAAGCTGCTAAGCAGAAAATAAGTATTAATTCGTTAATTTTGAAAATCCTTGAACATGGATTAGGCATATCTCATTCGACTAAAAAGATTGTTTTTCACGATTTAGATCATTTAGCTGGAACGTGGACCAGTAAAGATAAAAAAGAATTTGATGATCACATAAAATCTTTCGAGAACATTGACAGAGATCTTTGGTTATGAGGCCAATACTTTTTGATACAAATGCTTATGCTTCATTTAAAAGAAATGAAGTGACTATTATTGAAATTGTTCAGCGGGCCGAATTGATATGCATGAGTCCCATTGTGATTGGAGAGTTGGTGGCAGGTTTTGATGGTTGCAGTAAATCCAAGCAAAATAAGATTGAATTACAGAATTTTTTAGAGTCTTCCAGAATAATCGTTTATCCAATTACAATTGATACATCACATTTTTTTTCTCAAGTTTATTGCGCCCTCAAAAAAAAAGGTAAACCCATACCTACAAATGATATATGGATTGCTTCACAGGCTTTGGAGCATGGTTGTGTCGTATGCACGCATGACAAACATTTTGGTTTTATTGACGGTATAATATCAGGAAGTAGTGTAGCAGATTTATTTTTATAGAAAAAAATCAAATTTTTTTTTAAGGATAGATTGGTCAATTACCTATAGCTGATAATGCTATCAAAGCGCCAAAAGCTAAGAAAGCTGTGCCCGATATTCTATTGATAAGGTGGGTGGAATGAAGATTCAGTTTTCTACCGATTAAGGATGAGCTGGCGCTTAAAATAAACCACCAAGTCGTAGATCCAATGAAAATACCGCCAGCAACCATGCAGAAAGACAAGAAAGTGTGATCCATCAATCCTATTCCAAATGCTGCGTATATTCCCATGAAGCCGATTAGTGTCAAAGGGTTTGTGAGGGTTAAAATAAATGTTATTAAAAAGATACGTAGGAGGCTTGTAGGGATCATTATTTCTTCTGATTTTGCTCTGGGTGGTGTTATAAGCATTTTAATGCCGAGGTAACATAAGAAAAGGGCTCCTAGCATTTGACAGGTCATTTGATAGCTAGTGAGAATGTCGCAAATAATTGTGACACCAAAGCCTGCAAGTATACCATAAACCATGTCCGCTAAAGCGGCGCCAAGACCTGCAACAAGGCCATAAAGAGTTCCGCGAATAAGAGAATGACGTATGCATAGCATTCCGATTGGCCCTACAGGAATAGCCATTAGGAATCCAATTAACCATCCTTTTAGTAACAAACTCAATAACATCATTCGATTTCCTATTCTAAATGACTAAATTTCCATACGTGTAATTATCTCCAATAATCTGAAATTTATCAAGTTATTGATTTTTTTCTAATTATTAAAACATTTTCAATCTTTCTTTAACCTGCTTAATTTGTGAAAGTTATAGTGATTCAATAGAAAAGTTATTATTTAATTGTTTGTCTTAATATCTCTGAGGCTTTTTGTTTTAGCTAAAAATATCTCTGAGTAGATATTATGCTAGAAACGGCAGTTCGAGGATGATAAAAACTAACAAATTGCGATAGAAGGATGATGATGTCAGTGCAAAGTGTAAGTGGTATAGTATCAATACCTAAAGTGACTGTTAGTAAGAAAGTAACAGAAAATAATAGAAGCATCGGTCATCTGATAGGTCGGGTTCTGCATACACTTCTACCAAGAGGGTGGTTTTGTTGGATTTCGAGAGGTATTATACAAATACAGGCGATCATAAAACCGCATAAGTGGTCTTACTGGACTAAACTTTCAGATGAAATATATTTAGGTGCGATGCCTTTAAAAAATTGGAAGCATATAGAAAAAATAACAAATTTAGGCATTAAAGCGATTCTTTCTATTAATGAAGATTATGAATTTAAAAAGCAATTATTTGCAGATCCTGTAAAGCCTGAAGATTGGAAAAAAAGAAATATCAATTTTTTAACGATAGCTAGTCCTGATTTAGAACCAATTGAACTCTCAAAGATAGCGATAGCTGTAAACTATGTTGTGGAGCAAGTTAAATTAGGCAACAAGATTTACGTTCACTGCACAGGGGGGCGAGCACGAAGTGTATCTATTGCAATTTGTAGTCTCGTCATGCTTAAGAGGTATACCTTAGAAGAATCCATCAATTTCGTAAAACAATGTCGACCTCAAGTGATGTTGAGCCAAAACCAATTAGAAAGCATGCTTTCGTGGTATAACAAAAATCAAAGCATAAGTAATTCAACTAGATTTGAGTAAGCGTCGGAAATCATTTTAAATTTTTCTTCGCCAAGCTCTTTTCTTTTCTTATAATCATCATCGCTTTCTTTTTCTGTTTTATAAATTTTATCAGGATGAAACTGCATTGCGAGTTTTTTATACGCTTTTCTAATCTCCTCTTTGGTAGCAGTGGACTGCAGGCCTAAAATAGCGTAATAATCAACTTTTTTAGATTTTGGGGTAGGGTCTTTTTCTTGATGATTATTACCATATGTGTCGGAGTAATTATTTGAGCTACTATTTTTGCTATAATTATTGTTATTTTTAGGGCGCTCCTGCTTCTTTTTTTTGAATAGTAAAAATGCATCTAGGGTCGATCGCTCGGTCGCTTTAGCTCTAATAGCATGTAGGATACCTTTAGCATTATGGCTAGAAAAACCATCTTTTGCACTATTATAGCAAGCTTTTGTAAGAGTATTAAAAAAATCTATTATTTGATTATTACTTAACCCTTCTAATATTATTTCATTATATAAATGAATTAGTGATTTTTCTATCATTTTTTCACATATTGCATCTTGCACAATCACTTGAATGACTTCTAGAATTTTACTCTCATTATTTTCAGCAAAATAGAGTTGTGCTAATTTAACCAAGAATGCATTTTTTGCAAAAGTGTCGGTAACAATAAGCATGATAGCTGTTAAAGCCTTATCTCGTTCACCTTTTTTGAAATAGGCTTCTGCAATTTTGTGGGATAAGGATTCCTGTTTTGTAAAATTAAAAAAGATTTCCTGTGTCAATTCAAGAGCCATATCTAGATTATTTTCATCGTAATATGACATAACTAATTTCTCTATAAAGGCTTCCTTCGATTCATAATCACAGTACATGTTTTTGATCGATTTCCAAGCCTTTTCTCGATCTCCTTTTTTGAGAAAATCTGTTGCTATCCTATCAATAAAAGATTCTTTAATTTTCGTATTATGATAGATTTTATTGATTGTTTTAACAGCTCGATCAAGATCACCTGCTTCATAATAAGATAGAGCGATCTTTTCTATTAATGTTTCTTTGATTTTGATGTTGTGATAAATTTCTTGGCTAATTTTCAAGGCAACTTTCGGACTACCCATTTTTAGAAAAGCTGTTGCAATTTTGGCTATGAAGGTTTCTCTTGCATGATGATCCGTATAAATTTCTTTGATTGCCTTCAAAGCATCATCAAGATCATTTGCATCATAATAAGACAAAGCGATTTTCTCAATAAAGGCTTCTTTTGTTGGGATATCATTTTGAATTTCTTTGATTATTTTTAAAGCCTTATCAAGATCTTTTGCATTATAATAATATGAAGCGATTTTCGCGATAAAATCTTCTTTGGTTTTGGTATCGCTGTAAATTTTATTTATCGTTTCATGAGCATTTTCGATATCATTTGCATCGTAATAAGATAATGCTATTTTCGCGAAAAAATCTTCTTTTGTTTTGACATCACTGAAAATTTCATCGAACAATCTTAGGGCATTTTCTTGGTCACCTTTATTGAGAGAAGCAGTCGCAATCTTTGATATAAAAGAATCCTTCCTTTTTGTGTCATGAAAGATATTTTTGATTGTTTTGAGGGCGCCATCAAGATCATCAGCTTCATAATAAGATAAAGCGATTTTCTCTATAAAAGCTTCCCTTACTTCTTTGTCATTGAGAATTTCTTTAGCGGTTTTTAAAGCCTTTTCACGGTCTCCCTTATTTAGAGAAATTGTTGCTATTGTAATAAGTAAGGATTCCTTCTTTTTAACATCACGAAAGATTTTCTTGGTGGCGTTATGAGCTTCATCTAAATTTTTTTTGTTTATATATACTTCTGCTAATCGAGCGAAACCGCTTTCCCTTTCTTCTGTATCGACTATTTTACCTAGATCAATGAATTCTTTATTAAGTTCAAGAAGCGAAAAATTGGAAATATCTTTAGTTGTTTTAGATGTTTGAGATGTAGATAATTTTTGATGAGCTTTATCAAGAAGATTTGTTTCTGTAGGTAAGAGGGCTATTTTTTCTTTTAACGCCTCTCTAGTTGTGTAGTCTATGTGAATATTTTGGATAGCAATTAAAGCAGAATTACGGTCACCTTTATCGATAAAAGCTGTTGCAATTTTAGCTATGAAGGTTTCTAATGTTTTAAAATCTGTAATAATTTCTTTGATCGTTTTAAGAGCACTCTCAAGATCATTGGCATCGAAATAAGACAAAGCTATTTTTTCTATAAAAGTTTCTCTGATTTTGTTATGGGGGTAAATTTCTTTGATTGTTTTTAATGCATTTTCTCGGTCACCTTTATTGAGAAAAGCGGTTGCAATTTTGGCTATGAAGGTTTCTTTTGATTCAATATCTGTAATAATTTCATTGATAGTTATAAGAGCGCTCTCAAGGTCATTTGCATCGAAATAAGACAAAGCTATTTTTTCTATAAAGGCATATTTTATTTCATCACTGTAAATTTCTTTGATTGTTTTTAGTGCTTTTTTATGGTCGCCTTTATTTAGATAGGCAGTGGCTATTGACTTAATTAAAGATTCTTTTTTGTTTTTATCTCGATAGATTCCTTTGATTGATTTAAGGGCATTTTCTAACACGCCCTTTTTTATACAATCTTCCGCTAATCGAGCTAAGCCCTTTTCTCTTTGTTCGGTATCTGAAATTTTGTCTATTTCATTGAATTCTTTATAAAAATCAACACGTGAAGAATGGGATGCATCATGCGAAGCATTTGATGTCTGTCCTGTTTGAGAAGCTACTGGGAGTGGCTTAGAATGGTCATCTTCTGAAATAGGATTAGATGTATTTTGAGCTTGGGAGGTTATGTCTGCAGTTGCATCATTGGGAAAAAAGCGATCATAACAGGATTTATGGAATCTACTTTCTTGAATATGATACTGCCCAATTCGGTCATTAAACAATGTAATGAGCCATCCAAAAGACTCCTGAAATTCCCTTGCGACAGTAAAATTTAGTGGCTTAAAAAATTTAATTCCATCAATAGGGTTCATCAATTCGCTAATAATCATTTTTACGATATGATAAATATTCTTGATAATACCTGACCAAAGCGCTGCGGGTATTGCAATAATTTTTCGTCCAAACCAACCTTCAGCTAAATATTTTTCGTTGAATTTCTGACGAGTTACATCCCCATATTTGAATTGATGTTTTTCTTTTACATAATCGAGAATTTTAGTTTCGTCTTTATGACCCTCATTTTCTTGTATGATTTTGAGATAAACAGTTTTGTCAAAGATGTTGCTCATTTTTTCCTTAATAATTATTTATAATAATTGGTAAGCCTACAATGATTATATTAAGATATGATAAAACTTATAATTTTATTTAAGATTAGATTTACAGATATAAAACAAGATATTGGTTAATTCGTAAAGGACACAAAATAAAGGTTCGAGCCTTAATGTTGAATCAGTTTGGAAGATCTGCGCTCTGGGCTAATTAGATTAACTAAATCCACTTCTTCATTATCCCTAAAATCTTAAGAGTGTCTTGCCTTGTGGGGTCTATCTCAAGGGCTGTACTAGCATATTTAATTCCTTCAAGAAGGATGGATTTGTCTTCTAGGTTTTTTCTTTTTTTATGCCACCAAGATCCCAAAAATGCACCTAAATTGTGATTAACTTCAGCACTTTTGGGGTTTAAACGATGAGCTTGTCTAATATAACTAATAGCATCTTCTAGAAAGGATTTCCATTTATCGTTTTTTTGAGCATATGAATCGTCTGCCAAATCTTTGTAGATAACTGCTAAGTTAGTGAATGCAAAATAATTATCATCATTTAATTCGATAGCATTCTTATATGCTTCAATTGCCTTATCATGTTCACCTTCGCTTTTATAAGCTAGTCCTAGTATTCTATATAATTCCGAAACGTCCTTGCCTTTATTTCTAGCAATACCCTGAATACAATATTTAATTGCCAGTGCAGGAGACTCTTTTTTTAAGGCTTTTGCAATTAGACTCATAGAAATTAGTGATACGTTGATAACAAGTTCCACTTCTGCATCTAAAGCGGCGACCAATGCTTTAGCAATCACATCTGCTTCATCTTGGGAGAGTTTTTTATCGAACGTAAGGGAAATAACTTTCGTCTCTTTTAGACTAGAAACAAATTTGATAAAAGCTTGTGAATTATTGTAACAGAAATTATTACCAAGAGCTGTAAAGTCAACAGCTGTGACTGGATGTGTTTGTAAGAAGTCGATCAATTTATCTATATCAGTTGTGTCATAGATGTCAAGGCTTCCTGATGCTGTAATACGCATTTTGTGGCCTTTGAAATGGGGCGCTACTTCATTGATGTCAACGCCTTCAAAGCATTGCGATAGCAATTGCATTGCTTTTGGCTGAGTTCTTGTTGCGCTTGATTTTGGTGAACTTGCTGCAGCTGTGCTAATGCAGGCCCCTGCCCCAGCTCCGGCACTTGCTGCACCGGCAGAACCTTTACTTGTAACTACAGTGCTTCTTGAGCGCGTTGCGCCTGCTGCTGGAAATGCTCCTGCGCCTGCGGCAGCTGTAACAACTTTTACTTTCCCGCTTAAAGTTTTGCATTCTTCACTACCACTAGCGCTAGCAGAATAGCCCGCTCTTGATGCTTGAGGTCTTGGAGGTAATGCCCGACTCGATGGAGGAGTTTTTTCCTTTGCCCATAGAGCAAATTCTGTTGCATTGGATGGGATTCTAGCTTTCAATAAATCTTGAACGTCTTTTTCTGTGTCTTTGGATTTTAGACCCATGATCAAAATGTTGCGAACGTCTGTACGAAGTGTTACATCTTTTGCGTCTTTTGAATTGGTAAGGAAATTAAACAATAGTTCAGTGGTTCTGGTACGGATTAGGCTGTCGTTTTTCTTGTGTGAGTCTCTTGCTACAAAAACTGCATCTTCCTTAAATCTATTGAACTCTAATAATGAGACAAGACCGGGGAGATCTTTAGTCGAATCACCTAACAAGGCTAGAGTTCTGATTTGGGAATCTGGGCTGTGCGTTGCGATTTGGAATAGGATTTCTATAATACCCAATGTTAAATTGACATCAGCTACTAAAGCTTTTTTAGGTTTTATAATTTCGAAAAAGTATTCTAGTGTGCCAATATTTGTTTCAGCTTTTTTACCGACTTTTTCCAGGTAGAAAAGATGTGTGAACCATGAACTTGTGAACTCATCGCCCAATCCTTGGAAAGCTGCGTACAGGTTTTTGGCAAGGCCAGCAACGTCTTTTTGAGCTGCGGCACTCATTGCTGCTGCAAAGCTGCTCAAGCGTTTCATCGCTTCTAGACATTTGCTGTTATCGGTTGTAAGCATGCTGATGGCTTCGAGATTGCATGCAGCCATATGCTTTAGATGGGGATCTTTTTGCTGATTTAAATCTGATAGACATTTTTGCGTTTCAAGTAGTTGAGCTTTTAAATCTTTTGAGATTGCATTGAGATGTCCTGCCTCATAATGGCGGAGAATGTTTTTAATTACACCTGTATAGGCATAGGCCATCTTTGTTTGAACATAGATATTTTCGGTTTGAGCAATGTCGCGATCCAAACTTTTCATCAGATCGATAGCCGTTTTTACAAGACCATTGGATGAAGTCTTGGAGATTTTGTCAGTTTCTAAAAGTGTAATCAGTAAGTCTAACGCTCTTTCTTTTTCCGTATGGAAATGTTCTGAAGGTAATTCGCAGGCCAATCTTGCTAAGGTGCTACGTGCTGAAGGGAAGTTTTCTTCAGCCAGCTTTTGGCTTCTTTCTAATAACTGATTGACTTGTTCTTGTACGGATACATCAAAACCTTCATGGGCCACTTTCAATACTTGTTCTATGCCAGTGCTTGTGTTTTGATTAAATTGTACAAATGTTGCCGAAACTCCCCCTAAAGAAAGATGAGCCGCTGAAGTAGTCTGTTGAGTGCTTTTTTGGGCTCCGGTAAGTGGAGCTCCTGCTCCATATGCCATGTAAACGCCATGTTGGCTCGTTGGATATTGGCTAACAAATGAACTTTGAGCACCAGAGGAAGACATAAAACCCCAAAAAAAAAGTAATTAACAAAAACAAAAAAAATAAAATAAGTATTAGTTATAAAATAATAAACATTCATTATCAAGAATTATTAAAGATAAAAATAGTTTATAAAGGAGTCGTAATTTAAACGGATCTGATTTGATAGATAAACGATATCCCCCAAGAGAATTAATCCTACCCGAGCGTGGTATACACAGATCAAAAGAAATAATGTCCAGACTGTACCAATCTTGTTTTTTGTTATGGGTAAAAAATGGAGAATATACCAGAAAAACACCCAAGATAATATTAAATTACGATTAGCGATGTTTTATTTAAAAAAATAATAGAAAGTTTCTCCTAGAAAAAAATTATGATTTATTCAAAAATATAGGACTTATTCCTTGAGACTCATTTAATTAATTCAAATGAGGCAAATGAGGCGAATTAAATTGAGTTTACAGATTTTATTTGCCTCATTCGCCTCATTTGGTGTATAATTGAGTTAAATGAGGCAAATGAATTGAAGCAAATGAGGCAAATGAGGAATAGATGAACTTTTTTCGTCACCCCGAATCAGAATCCGTGTTGTTGGAATTTAAAAGAGAAGTTCCAAAAAATGAACAGATCATCAAAACAATTATCGGTTTTTGCAATCAAAAAGGGGGGAGGCTTATACTGGGTGTTGCAGATGATCGAACAATCATAGGCCTTTCCGAAGATCAAATAAACAAGCTTCTTGAATCATTAGATCATTCGATCTATGAAGCTTGTTATCCACCTATTATTCCTCTAGTGTCTACTCAAGTGTTTGGGGATAAGAGTGTATTAATTATTGCAGTATCATCGGGGATGAGTAAGCCTTATTTTAAAAAGTCTGAAGGAATAGAGAAGGGAACCTATATTCGCATAGGGCGGAGTACCGTACATGCTACTTCTGCTATAATTGAAGAGCTAAAATGGCAATCGCATAGAATAGATTTTGAAAAACTTCCTGTTTACAATGCATCCCTTGATGCCCTGGACAATCAATTAGTCCAATATTTTCTCGATAATAGAAGGAATCAAGCATCTGCAAAGGTGACACAGGATGTCTTGCGTTCCTATTCTTTGGTTGTGGAAGAGCATTCCGAATTCTTTCCCACTTATGCGGGACTATTGAATTTTGGAAAATCCCCCCAACATTTCCTTTCAGAAGCTATGATCATTGTGAGTCATTTTCGAGGTATAGATGGTAGGAATGCTATTGCTTCAATAGATTGTGAAGGGACCCTCAATAATCAATTCCAACAGGCCCATCATTTTGTTCTAAGTCGTCTTTCAAAGTCATTTTCAATTACAGGGGTTGTTAGAGATGAAAAATTAGAAATACCGGAAGTTGCATTCAGAGAAGCCTTGATAAACTTACTGATTCATCGAAATTATCATATTAAGGCTCCATCAAAAATTTCTATATATGATGATCGTATAGAATTATTTAGCCCAGGAGACTTTTCGGGTCCTATTGAACAGGATCAATTGTTAAAGGGATTGACATACCTGCGCAATCCCGCTATTTGTAAGATTTTTCGCGAAATGGGTCTAGTGGAAAAAATGGGAACTGGATTTATTAATATTTTTAAAAGTTATGAAGCTTGGGGGCTTGATAAGCCTCAAATTATTGAAGGGGCAAATTTCATAAAGTGTATCCTGCCAAGGGGTTCTTCTGAATTAATTCCAGCAAAGTTGCAATTTGATGAAAGAATTCTAGCTCTTTTCTATTCACAGAATGAAATTACTACTCAAGATGTGGTTAATAAATTTTCTGTTTCTCGTGCCACGGCACAAAGATGGCTTAATGTACTTATTGCAAAACAATTGATTGAACGGATTGGAAGGACTCGTAATTTGAGATATCGTCGAATAGCAAATAGATAAAAAACAAAAACTTGGTTTGTCAATACATTTTCGACATCGGGAGGCTATTCGAACATCTAAAAGAACGGAGGGAGTGGGATTCGAACCCACGGTACGTGTTACCGTACACACGCTTTCCAAGCGTGCTCCTTAAGCCACTCAGACATCCCTCCATGAAAATATCATCCAATCACCACAGTAATGATTTTCTGGGAAAAAGGACTTAGAATTAGTGCAAAAGAGTAATTAATCCCAGAATTATCTTGCAAGCCAAACTTTTGTTTTATATGCTTTTTTTTTATTTAATTTTAAAAGTTTAATTCAAGTAGTAGTTTTAATTTATCAGCGGCAACTTCAACGAAAGCCCTCAGTTTTCTGTTCAAAAGGAAGGTCTTAGCTTAAGCCTTAAGGAGAAAAGTGACTGAATTCTCGTTCAATTTCTGGATCCATTTGCATAGCGTTATCATATTTGAGAGGCGTGAAATTGACAAACTGAGCGAATTCTTTTCTAAATGTCAAATTAATATTGCCAACTCCGCCGTGTCTATTTTTGGCGACAATTAATTCGGCCATTCCTGGCTTATCCATCGGGTCATAATATTCTCTGCGCAATAAAAACATGACGATATCAGAATCTTGCTCGATGCTTCCGCTTTCTCTTAAGTCGCTCATCAATGGACGATGTCCTTGTCTTTCTTCAACCTTTCTTGAAAGCTGTGATAAACAGAGAATCGGTATATTGAGTTCACGCGCGAGGTTTTTTAACATTCGTGAAATTTCAGAAATTTCACTTTGTCTATTTTCTTGTGTACGACTTCCAGAGCCGGAAATCAGCTGTAGGTAGTCGATGACTAAAAAGCATATATTGTATGTTTCCTTCATACGACGGGCTCTTGCACGCAAATCGGTAATTTTAAGTCCGGCTTGATCGTCGATGATCATCACATGTTTTTGCATGTCGCTAACACTTGCAACGACGCGTTGATACTCGCCACCGTTTAAGGAACCTGTTTTAATTTTCTCGGATTCCACCTCAGCTTGTGAGCATACGATACGATGAACAAGTTGCTCTGCAGACATCTCTAGAGAGAATATCCCTACAGGCATTTTATTTTTAAAGCAGATATTTTCAGCGATATTGATTGCTAAAGATGTTTTACCCATAGCTGGACGGGCTGCTAGAATCATTAGATTGGAATTTCCAAGACCATTTAACATTTTGTCTAAGTCATTAAAATGGGAAGGAATACCAGTGATACCTGCATCTTCAGGGCCGCGTTGGAGAAAACGCTCTTGCTTTTCTTGTAATTCTTTAAGATATGGAACGCCCGACTCTGCTTTTACTCCTGAAAAGATATCATGGATCAAAACGCCGGCGATAGGATTAGCTGATTGGCTAATTTGAAACAGCATTTGTTGTGCTTCATCGAGTGAGGCGTGGACATCTTGAGGTTCTTCAAGAGCTGTTTTTTCGATGATTTGTGCAGCGTTGATCATTTTACGAAGGAGAGACTTGCTATGGACTAGTTCCGTATATTCTTCGATAAATGCTGAGGTACCAGCATATTGAGCGAGGGTTGTTAAGTAACTAATTCCACCGACGGCATTGAGTTTATCTTGTCGTTTGAGTTCTTCTGCGACTAAATGAATATCGGCGGGTTTATCTTTTTTATAGGCCGTCTTTAGAACTTGAAAGATTATTTTGTGTTCGTTGTAGTAAAAATCGGAGTCGTCGAGGGCATCGGAGGCGATGTTTAATCCATTGACGCTTGTTAACATGCAACCGAGAACCATCATTTCTGATTCTTTGGAATTCGGTGCAATTTTTACTTTTATGTTTGTTTCAGCCATATATTATAATGCCATTTTGAAGAGGGTAGTTCCATAATGAAAGCGAAAGAGGGCTTTCGCGCTCCAAACGCTTCGCGATTCATTCAATAAGATTCAATCTTCAAAGCTACGCGTAGCGTTTGGAGTGCGAAAGTCCTCTTTCGCTTTCATTTGGAGATGAGCTTCTGTAAAGAATGAAATAGTCAGTTGTTTGGAATAATATATTCAAACGACAGTTAAAATACCAGTCCAATTTGGCCGATTACATCATACAAAAAACAATTTTACACTCTCTTCTCAGCAAACTTTTTTATCAATAACACAATACACATGTGAATACTTTCATTGAAATGCAAAACAAGCTTGCAGAAAAACGGATGAGTCTTTAGGATGTTCAGGTATATAGAATTATTCAATTGTTTTATGGAAAGATGGCTGAGTGGCCGAAAGCACGTCCCTGCTAAGGACGCATACCCCTAAAGGGTATCGAGGGTTCAAATCCCTCTCTTTCCGCACAGTGGGGCTTTGATCACTTGTGATCAAGGCCTTTTTTTATAAATGCGATTTTTGACATGATTTTTGTAAAACCCCAAATAGCAATGAATGCCATCGGTTGCTCAATTGTATAATCTTGTTGAACAAAATCCTCATTAAATTTTTGAATTTTTTGGGTATGTGTTTCTTGGTCTAATTTTGGTATTTCTTTCTCTAACGATTCTTTAAATAATTCATATTTTTGTTGATATTCAGCCAACAATAGATCTATTTCTTGGTTTTGTTTTGAGGTGAGCTTTTTTCTAATACGGTCAATATCAATGGGACAAGTATTCATCATTGCATTATTAGTAATGTCCCTTTCTGGTGAATGTTCTAGTTTTAAGGGAGTATCAAGTTTTTCAAGTTTTGCTATAAAAGGTTTTACATATTGATCAATAGGAAGATTTTCATCAACTTCTGAACAATCATTAAGGATCGTTTCTTCAATCATTTTTTGGATGGCTTCTGTAGATACCGGTGTTTTTTTTGTGGGGGCTGGGGCCTCCAATTTTTTTTGAACTTGCTCTAGTTTTTTTGTAGCTAGTATTTGAATGGGTTTTTCATGACCCCATGATTTTATAATATGATAAGACAATTCTTGGATAATAGGTGTTATAGATTCGGGGGCTAGCTGGTTAAGTAGATCTAAGGCTTTAAGGCAATTTTTTTCACATATTTCTAAATCAGTCCTAGATGGTGTGGCTAGTTTTTGTTGTTTTTCTACTTCTTGATTTCTTTTTTCAATATTTTCTTTTAGTGTATTTAAGAGGGCTAAAGAATTATCAAATTTCTTTTTTTGCAGATAATTTTCTATTAGAGTAAAAGCTTCATTATAACTGTCAGTTTTCATTTTTGGTTTTGGACCTAAATAATTTTCTCTAACGTCATCGACCAATGATGCTAGTGTATGTTGAAATACAACTAAATTTGTCATCTCAGGAGCCAGTAATTTATCTATTGGTGTCAGATTGGAATCTCCACAAGTTCCAAATTGTTGTAGACTACTATATTGTGGGTTTGTTTTAGGATCCGATTTGATAGCATCTCTAATAAATTCATTGACTCGTTTTTTTTGTGATAAGGAAACATTTAATGAATGCGTTACATAGTTCAATTGATGAATCATGTATTCCGTATCTGTCCAAACAGTGTCAACTTCGGGTAAATTAATGAAACATTCATAAACATCATTTGAACTACCGTAGTGAAAGAATTCTGTTATACTACTGATGAATTGTTTATTCATTAAATCTGATAATGGTAATTTTAAAACTGTGGTTGTTTTTGAAAAAAATTTATCTTTATCTGAATATGATATTGATCCATGAAAAAACACATTATAATGCACATTTGACGATCGCTCACCACGATTAAATACTAAAAATTCAAATGTGCCATCTACATTTTTTTTAATTCCATATGTAATATAATGTCCTTTCCACCCACCTGGAAAAGCAAAAAATTTAGATCCATCCTCAAGTAAAAGAATTTTTTCAGATTTAATATTTTTTTCTAAATTATTAATTTCGGTTATAATCTTTGAGCTAATCTCTGATACTTTTTTTATATATTCATAAGAGGTTGTTGGAAGGAATTCTAATTCGGAATGGAGTTTTTGAAATTCAAGGAGATTTAATCGATTTTGTAATAGCCTTTGTAATCCGCGACGTTCTTCCTCCGTCTTCATACCGAAAAGTGGTTTACCGGAAACAAGAGATTTTTTTATTAAATTGCGCAAGGCATCTACTTTAGTTAGCGCAAAATCGTATGGTTTAACCCCTTCATAAGCTCGATGAAAAGTAAGATCATTTTCAAGAGTGCCTTTTAATCCAATATTTACAAGCTTTTCTAAAAGCATGTTCTTATGCTTATGATCCATCGTTATTTTTGGCTTATCCTTTAAAAGTTTTAACGCAAACTTAACCCATTCAGCTTCGTCAAACCCTAATTTTTTTTGCAATTTTGCTAGTTTTTCTGAGGTTTTAGTCAATTCACTTTCTTTTATTGCTAATAACATTTCTTTTGATTTAATGCTGAGTTTAATCATCTTATCGGAACTCTCCGTTTCAGTACGTCTCAATGTCCAAGCAACTAAACCCTTTAGTCTTTTACCCATTGTGGGTTCTTGCTCTTTTTTTAATTTGGTCATTTCTTGTTTTAAGGTAAGAATTTCATCTTTTAAGCTGGCTATTGTTGCTTCTAACTTTAACTCTTTTTTTATTATTTTTACTTTTCTGGGTGTTAGATTATCTGGGGTTTCGGGAGTTGTAAGGCTAGAAATTTTATCGGCACCAATTTGTGATGTGACTGTTGATTTAGGGGTATCAGCAGGAACGACTACACTATTTTGGCGTAAAGAACTTGAAGTAGGGGAAGTAGGCGGTTGGTTTTCAGGAAGAATTAATGTCATAAATACTCCCATTAATAATAATACTATTATAAACGATAATTTATTAGTAATAATTGTATTTTATTGTATTATATCACATATATTGTTTATTTTATTAAAAATAGTATGTGTATTGATTGTTTTGTTTAATTAACGAATTTAGGTATAGTAAGCTAATAGTAGTAGTAAACTAAACGATGCGTGGTATAACGTCGCGGATTTGAATCGCCCTGAAACGGGCTCCATTCTTTTTTTCTTTACCCAGAGTTCCTTGCGTCGCTCTGGGCTTTGAACCAATGCTGTCAAAATAAGAAAAAAAAATGAGAATTGCTTATTTCTTTACGGTTCTATTAATATTAAGGAAAGTTCCTTGTGTTAGGCCTGAAGGGCCGGCATGAAATAGCCCAGGTCGCAGCAAAGCGGAGGCCTGGGT
>JACDES010000077.1 GCA_013816265.1 Parachlamydiaceae bacterium
TTCTAATATTGATCTATTTACGATCATCGAATCGCGAGGATTTTCGCGCTGGCTGAAATCCAAGTTTGAAACGGGCTGTGGTATAACTCAACGCCGTAGGCATTAGATTATTCTACATCAGCCCCGAAGGTCAGCCCTCAATTCTTAATTTTATATTATTTTCGTCATCAAAAGAATATTTCCATTGCCAAGATGGCTTTATAATGTGTTCTAGCTCCTCAACAATGTGTCCATCTGAGTCCTGTGTAATTTTCAAACGACATTTCTTAGGTACTTCAAAAACAAGATGACCTTCAAATTTCACATCTTTAGCTTCAAATTCAGCACCTTCTTCAAGAATGATATGTAATTTTTCATGATGCTCAATTTTATTTTTCCAATAACAGTTAGATTCAGAGCGATCAATCCCCTTGTTATTTACTTGAACATTATGTAATCGACAACGGCCTTCTCCACCATAAAGAAGATGACTTTTTGTGTCCTTATGTCCCATTGGCGTCTTGACTTCAATAATTAAGCTTCCCTTCAAGTCAAGCTCTTCAATATCCACTTCAGCAATTTCTAGCTGCAGTTCCGATCCAGGATGAAGACGACCATTCCGAAGTTTTTGAGCAATAATCGAATATAACGGTCCAAGAGCCGGGTGATGAAGAAATATACAATTGGGACCTTTTTTTAAATATATATCGAGAGATTCCTGTGAAGGAAGATTAAATTTGCAAAGAGACTGAAGTAAATGTAAATTATTTATTAATAAATCAAAATAGGCTTGTTCAGGTGTTCCTAAGGGGGATTCCCCATCTTTATACGTTTTCTTTGTTGTAGAGATCGTTTTAATTCGAGGGTTATTCAAGATAAACGTGGGAAGGGAGTCATGAAGTTCCGACATTTTAGGCTTTTTTGAAAAAGATTTACAAAAACAATCGGCGATGTTTTGCATTGTTGATTCAAGACGGCCCCCTTCCTTATAGCTAAGATGACCGTTAGAATCGATGTATGGGAATTTATTTTTGATATTAATGATTTGTCCTGGGATTGGACAAGTTTGTATAGCTCTTTGAATAGATGGGATATCGGCAAATATGATATTTGTATTTGTAGGAAATTTTGAATAAGGGCTTCCGGGTGTTGCTGGAGTCTCTCCAATACCTTGTCTAGCGAAATCGGTATATTCAATATTTGTTAAACAATATTCATAAGCATTCGAGATTTGTTTTTCTATTAAAACATTTGTTCCCTCTGCTGCATTAAGAAGACGTTCGCAAGAAATAAAACCAAATGCTTTATTTTTTTTACATCCGATACCCATTAAGGCAAGAAGAGCCAAGTCTGTCCCGGCAATAGGGTTATTAATTTGTCTCACGAGGCTCTTATGATACCCTTTAGAATTAAGCCAATCAAAAACACCTTGATTTTGGGCCAGTTTCCAAATAACGCCATGTCCACCAGGTTTCAATGTTAATGTCAGAGGGGCACTTAAAGACCAATTTCCATCAGTTGTAATGACAGGTACTAGAGGTTGGATAAAAAAGAAAAAACTATCCTGAGGTCTTCCAAACCAATTATTATTTTGGCAGATGTTTAGAATGTGCATGTGGTTATTTTTTTCTGAAGAAGTCATCATTGCAATAGGTGTGATCAGCTGCTTACCATATAATTTATAGTAAAGATATTCCCTGGCTTGATGATCTCTGATAATTCCTTCCAAAAGGCTTCTACCTAAAAAGGACAACATGGCAGCAGGAAGAGGAGTTGAGGACTTTTCGTCTGTTAAATTAAGTCGATCGCCAGCCCCTCCTAAGGGAAGGATTTCGGCAATTTTAGAGAGATTTTCTATTCCCCATTTAACTGCACTACGAATTTCAATCGTATCATGATCTAATTGCATTCCCTCGGGGTGTATAAAATTTGTGTCCTTTGAAATAACAGCATTATTTTGTTCTGCTATCATAGTGAGAACGGTAACATGATAACCTATGATTCCGCCGAGAAATTGATAAAATCTTTCCAATTCAAGAAGGTGTCTTAAAATCTCATCAAAACGTTCAAAGCAATCTTCTCCACTGTTTTGCATATTGAATATGATTGGGGCCTGACCAATGGCTATAACAGATTTAATTGCATATTGTCTATCGATCGGGAGATCTGAAATTGATTTTTGGATTATGCTTGGTTGTTTTAAATATTCTTGTACAACTGGAAGAAGATCTAATATTTCAACCTTAACTACTATTGTAGGAGCCTTTTTTAATAGGGAAACAAGATCGTTGAGTTCAGCGATTTGTTGAATTTGTTTTGAATAATTTTTTGTTAAATTCATGAGGCTGCTGTAACCTGGTTTTTACAACCGTTGCTTTTGAGATAAAGTTTTAAAAAGATTTATTCTATAGTTCTTATATTCAGTGTTATAAGCTCTGAATAATTTCATAAATATCATTAAGCTCTTCAATTTCTATCGAAACTAGGGTGCCATGAACGTGGATTCCATGCAAGTTTCTCACAATTACTGATCAAACTTTGTTTTTTCTTACCTTAAAACAGCTAAAAGATAAATAATTTTCCATAATAGAAAGAAATATAGCGGGCAATTTCGTAAAAACATGAATGTTAGGGTGATATGAATTTTTCATTTAGAATAAAGGAAAATATTTCATAGATTTTGAAAGAGCCAAAAAGGAATATTGATCAAAAAACGATAAATTCTTTTGACTAGAAAATGCCACAAAGTTAAAAGTGACCTATTAGAGCAAATAGAGTACCTCTAAGTAGACTGACTCAAGTCAGTTTTTTCAATTTAGAGAATAACTCTAGAGTTTTATTGTAACGTGTATTTTTTATATCAACATATAAAGGAGATCGGGATGACAACAACACCTAAGAAAAAAAATTCTGCATTCATGAGACCAGTGCAAGTAAGTGAAACACTTGCTGAAATCGTTGGCGCAGGTCCAATGCCACGCACTGAAGTAACAAAAAAGTTGTGGGACTATATCAAAAAACACAAACTTCAAGATCCAAAAAATAAACGTAATATCAATCCAGATGCTAAATTAGCTAAGGCTTTAGGTTCGCCACAACCTATCGATATGTTTAAAATGACAAGCAAAATTTCACAACATCTAAAAGAGCCTACAGCAGCTCCTGCTCGCTAATTTTTATTGCAATAGGCTACTTGTTAGCCTATTGCTTTTTTGACTTGGTAACACAACACATCTTTTCTTCTCAAAGTCTTATAATTCTCCTTTTTTTATTATTCAGCTCTCAGTATAATTTAGACTCTGTAATAAATTGCAATTTAATAAATGTCTATTCTATTTAATAAATGTCTATTCTATCTAAAAAAATAAAAAATTTATCTTCCTGGCTTTGGGATACCTGGTGCCTTATATCGATTATCGGTATTTGGCCTCGTTTCATTGAACCTAAGCTGGTTTCTGTCACTAGACTAATTCTTCCTATTCTAAATTTTCCAGAGGAATTAGAAAATATTAAAATTATTCATATTAGTGATTTACATTGGTGTGAAAGCATTAATTCCACATTTGTAAAAAAAATTGAAAAAAAAATAAATAGCCTCAATCCTGATTTGATTCTTTTTACAGGTGATTTTCTTCGTCGTTCGAAGTTGAAAAATCCAGAGGGGCTGAAAAGATTTCTTTGTTCTCTAAAGGCCTCTGTGGGACATTTTGCTGTTTTAGGTAATCACGATTATACGCAATTTGTTACCGTGAATACAAAAGGTGAATATGACATCGAAAAACTATCATCCTCTTCAATCATCGTGAAAGGATTTCAACGACTTTTTTCATCAGTTACGCTGTCAAATAAAACTACAGAACAGGCCAAGCAGCTAGATTTACATCAAAATCTGATCGATTTACTTAATGAAACACCTTTTCAATTACTACACAATACATCCACTCTTGTGAAATATCGCAATGGTTTTATTAATATTTCTGGAATGGGTGAGTACACATTGGGACAATCAATCGTTGATAAAACTTTCACAAATTATAACAGCCTCTATCCGGGTATTATTCTCATGCATAATCCTGATGCCGCCAAGTTAACAACAAATTATCCTGGAGATTTAATATTAGCTGGTCATACTCATGGAGGGCAAATCAATCTTCCCTTAATATGGAAAAAATTTACTCAAATTGAAAATCCTCAATGGAAACGAGGGTTAAAGAAAATAGGGGATAAATGGCTCTATATTAGCAGGGGGTTGGGTAGTATCATGAATTTTCGGTGGTTTTCGATGCCTGAAATAACTCTAATCACTCTTCAAAAGAGGAAATAATGACTAATATACCTTTTTCTCTCGTATTAGCTGCAGGTGGGATGGGAACACGAATGGGTGTTAACGTTCCGAAACAATACCTTCATATGCGGAACAAACCCATTGCATTATTCAGTTTCGAGATCTTTCTAGCCATGCCAGAACTTGATCAAGTGGTTGTCGTTTGTGATCCCATCTACCAGGAATTATTTCAAAAAACAGCAAAATCTTTTTCAAAAAAAATCACTTTTGCTTCTCCAGGAATACGTCGTCAAGATTCAGTATTTAATGGAATAGAAAAATTGAATGGGGATCCTCTCGTATGTGTGCATGATGCAGCTCGACCATTTATTACGATGCCAATAATCAGAAACGTTATCGAATCTGCAGAAAAATATGGTGGGAGTGTTGTAGGTGTACCATTAAAGGCAACGATAAAGATGTGTGATAATCAGAAAATGATTGTTTCAACACCGGATCGTTCCAAATTATGGGAAATGCAAACCCCACAAGTGGTCAGATTAAGCTTATTAAAACAGGGTTACGCCAAAGCTCAGGCAGACAATTTGACTGTAACCGATGATGTTTCTTTGTTAGAGTTAATTGGAAAACCTGCAAAAGTTGTTGAAGGATCTTATTTTAATATTAAGATCACGACACCTGATGATTTGATATTGAGTGAACAGATATTGGATAAATATGTATTGCTATAAACTGACGATTGCTTACGATGGGACGTCTTTTAGTGGTTGGCAGATACAACCTAATGGACCCTCTATCCAGCAACATATTCAAGATATTCTGAATTTATTATTGCATCGAACAGATGTAAACATTATTGGGTCAGGACGTACTGATGCGGGTGTTCATGCGAAAGGGCAAGTGGCCCATTTTAAACATCCAGAGCCACTAGACCTAGAACGTACTCTATATAGCTTAAATGGATTACTTCCACACGATATACGGGTAATAAATTTAGAAAAAACTTCTGATAATTTTCATGCCCAACGTAGCGCTATGGGAAAGGAATACCATTATTATATTCATTTAGATCGTGTGATGGATCCCATGCGACGTTTATATTGTTGGCATCTTCATCGAAAACTTGATCTAGCTCTTTTAACTCGTGCCGCTCAGTGTTTTGTAGGAACTCACGATTTTACTTCATTTGCTAATGAGGCACATCTAGGTTCCGCATCAAAGGATCCTATAAGAACATTACGTCGATTAGAGATCAAATCTGTTGACGGGGGTATTTGCTTAGAATTTGAAGGAAATGGATTTTTATATAAGATGGTACGAAATATTGTTGGTACTTTGGTTGATGTGGCAACACATAAATTATCGATTGAAGACATTCCAAAAATATTCGTAGCCAAAGATCGCCGTCAAGCTAGCAGTGCAGCCCCACCACAAGGTCTTTTTTTAATGAAAGTGGATTATATAGAAGATTAGTTCAAAGTCACATTTTAGGGATGGTTGTTGTCTTTAATTGAAGTAAAACTTGGAAAATATTTGATATGCGGTTTTCTAACTTGATTAAGATAAGGATAATCTGGAGGGCAGACGAGTACAGGAATTGCACGGGTACCTAAAAGGGCATTTAACCCACGTGGAGAATCTTCAAAACCAATAATTTGATCATTTTCATTAGCAAATCGATTTATGGCAATTTGATAACACTCAGGATCTGGTTTGGGATGCGAATAATCTTCTCGGGTGATCCAATTGGGGATTGTATCTAAAATAGCGTTTTGTGCACGTATGGTTTGAATAAGAGGTAATGCTGAATGTGTGACGACGCAGCGTTTGATGTTTGCTTCTTCGAGGGCTTTTAATAACTCTGTCACACCGGGCATTAGTTGTGTCGCGCCAGACTGGAGGTAATTTAAGAAAGCTTTTTTCTTTTCCTCATAAAGGATATCCCAGTTGGATTCTTCGGAATGTAGTTCTGGAAATTCTGCATAAATTTGCTCTCGAAGGCCGGTGGCTGAATGGTGTGCGGCTTCGGAATATCGATGGAAATTCCAAGGTAAATGATATCCTCGATCGGAGCACATTTTTATGTAAGCTTGATAGTGAAGCTCTTCGGTATTGACGAGTAAGCCATCAAAATCAAACAGGAAAAGTTGATAGCGTTTAATCCAATTCATCGAAGGTCCTATATTGAATTTAGTGATCTCTAATGATACTTAATATAAATATTAAAAGGTAGCTTTATGCAAATAAAGAGTTTTGTTCCAGCAGTTATTACTCTTCTTTATTTACTAAGTAGTTGTTCCTCTGAAGATAAAGATTCAATCGAATCACGACATTCCAATTTGAAGGGTGAATTCATTTATCGAAAGCATAATGAATATCTTTTTCATCATAAACCACCAATCCTTGCAGAGCGAGCATCTTATCCATGGGAAGAGGGATCGTATGGTGTTCATTCCAAAATCACTAAAGAATTTTTTCGTTGTAAAGGAAGCGGATTGAATCCGGTCAGATTGTTGCAGAAAGAGAAGGAAACACTTCGTTTTTATGATTGTGGAGGCACTCAGAGACATAGTTTACCATTAAGAGATCAAAAGGAATTTATCTATCCTATTCTTATTGATTTAATGAATTATCTTCAAAATAAAACGGGTCAACGAGTCGTAATTACCTGTGGACATTCTTGTATAGACCATAATTTATATTTAGATTCCTCTCCAGCAAATCAAGCTTCCAAACACCTTATCGGAGCAGAAGTCGACTTTTATATCCAAGGTATTGAGCATCAGCCGGAAAAAAACGTAGAAATGATAATAAAATATTATCAGGAGAATCCTAAGTATAAAGGGCAAAAGGAGTATGAACAATTTGTTCGATATGAGAAAGGGGACAGTCAAATTAGTACGAAGCCTTGGTATAACAAAGAAATTTTCATTAAGTTATATAGAAAAAATGAAGGCCGTGATTTTGATAACCGACATCCATATCCTTATGTGAGTATTCAAGTTAGATATGACTGGGATTTGAAAGAGAAGGTGAGTTATTCATGGGAGAAGGCATTTCATAATTTACATCGTTGGTGATAGTAAGAGTTTTGAAGGAAATGAATATTATTCTTCCGCAAAATAAAATAAGGAGCTATACTTTCGCATAATTTCCTATGCCGATGTGGCGAAATGGTAGACGCGGTAGACTCAAAATCTACTTTTAGCAATAAAGTGCTGGTTCGAGTCCGGTCATCGGCATATCACCGAACGTTTCTTCAGAAATGTTTAAACGTTCGGCTTTTTTGTTTCCTAACTCCTTCTGAAAAAGCCTATAAGAGCAACTGCTTCATTCAATCCAATGGTTCGATAATTTCCATTCTCGAAAATCAATTTTGAAAACCGACGTTTTAAGCCAGCAGTAGATTTGCTTTACGCTGACATGAGCTTGGCGAGCAGCTTCTTCATAAGTAGAGCAAGCGAGAAGATAAGGAAGCACTTGTAGTTGTCTCTTCGTCAATTCTGCATGACTTTTCATAACTTATCCTTCCTCTATTTTTGCCTGTTTTCCAAAACAAGCTTTGCTTTCCACTTTAAGAGAGGGTGAGTATTGATTTTTTCAATTAAGTGACGATCATCTGTGGCTAGTGTGGCGTCTATTGCTCCATGCTCAAATAAGCTTTGCAGAAATGCTCGTTCACGTTCCCTCAAAGGAAAAAGAGTCGTTAATGCAGTTTTACAATCAGCTAGCAATTGATTTGTCCAGCTGAGCCAATCATCATTGCGAAAGGCACGTTTTCTGAGCACAGGAATAAGCTGATCTTTAAGTTCGCTTTCTTCAAAGTGAATCTCATCGCTCGATACCTGTCGCCAATCTCTTGAACCCATTGCCCCATACACAAGGCATGCAAGTCGCAGTTGCTCGATATCTAAAGAACATTTCGTTAGCAGTTGATGGGTGTCAAAGAGATCACGAGAAGCATGCCTCCCAAATAGAGCTGAGAGCTTGCCTGCACCAAGCTCATGGAGGTCTAAAAGTGGAATCTCTTTAGTTTTTCTCGACCCAATACTGTTTGAATATTTCTTATGTATCCCATACAGAGGCATTCTAAACATATAATTCAGGTCGACTTCTAGATTGCCATTCCCTCCAAGTGCACTTGCATAGCGAAGCTGCCATTTCCCTCCTGCATGTTTTTCAGGTATACGTCGAATGCTTAAACCTTCTCTCTGAAATATGGCTTCTAAAGCTTTTTCTACCTCAGGACGTTCAAGGAGCATTTCTTGTCTATCAAGTTGCCCAATATAGTTCAGGTCAATATCCACAGATAGTCGTGGAAGATCAAAGAAGAATAAATTCAGGGCGGTTCCTCCTTTTAGAACCAACCGCTCTTTCAAAAAGGGATGTACGCTGATACCATCGAGAATAGCCATCAGATGCCAAACCTTTTCCATGATTTCAGGACGAAATCCTGTCTCTAGGGCTTCTTTCAATAATTCTTGTTTAGATATTTCCATTAGGCTCTTCCCATTCACGATTGATCAAGCTCAAAGGAACAATGAGATTCCATTTTGAGATCATTTTTTGAGGTTGTTTATGTTTACGTTCTAAGTAATGCGGTTTCAGAGGGCGATGTTTGCAAAGATTTTCGAGATAATTTTCCGGTATCATTAGTCTTTCACGATGGATCTCTAGGAAAAATCCAAGTTTAGCAATCGTGGTCGCATTACCTAAAAGAAGAGTATATTTCAATATCTGGTCTAAATCGAGGTATTCGATGCTCTCAAGAGAAAGCCAAATTTCTTCCCAAGACCCACATAAGTGAGGACGGTCTAAAACATCAATTAATGTGCGTTCAAGAGTAGTCACTAATATATTCTGACCTAGTCGATTGATGGATTGAGTTCCAAATTGCTCATTATTGCTTGCCTTCAATCTTAGTGGAATTGAAACAGCCTGATATTCAATGTCTTTAAAAAAGAAAGAAGCCATTACTCGTTTTTTTGAGAGGTAGATAAATTTACTAGAAGTACTATGCAATTTTCCGTGTAAATCGAGAGCAGTTCGGTAGCCTAATATCGCATCCTCTGCCATTTGGCTTGTAACTAAAAAAGGATCAATGGGATATGAATTTGCAATCGTCCCCTTAGGAATAGAATAATACAAACCTCGGCGGATGCGAAGAATATGGCCTTGTTTCTGATGGTAGGCCAAAGAGTTATGTAAGGTCGAGTAGTTTATAGCACAAGTAAACTCTTTAGACAGCCAAGCCGTTAGCTCATTTACCGTAAATATCTGATGTTGAACGAAGAAGGAGTCGAGTTTCATATAACTTGTCCTTTTTCTTTATTATCACTAATTTTGTTAGTATTTTTCAAGAAAATTATCAAGCAATAAATGCATTCACTTAATTTATTTCTTTATTACCCCTAGATTTGATAGTGTTTTTCAAGTAAAATATCAAGTTTCCATTGTTAGGAATCCACTCGTTTGTCATAATTGATCATTAAATCACGAACCACGGAGCTGTTCCTTATGTTTCAATTCATTTCTTTAAAATTGGCTGGGTTTACCAGCATTCTTCTAGCCTGCTTCGTATCGCCTTTATCAGCGCAATCCCTTAAATCTTCGGAGAATCAAAATATGGAATTTATAGCTCATAAACAAATTGGATCAGGAAAAGAAAAGGTCCTCGTTATGCACAATTGGATGGGCGACTCAACAAGTTACGATTCTATGCTTCCATATTTTAATACCGATGAATACACCTACGTTTTTATTGACTTGCGGGGCTATGGCCGCTCCAAAGAAATGCGAGGAACGTATTCAGTAGAAGAAGCTAGTACTGACGCCATCAAACTCATTGATTCGTTAGCTTGGAATAAATTTCATCTGGTTGGTCACTCTATGTCTGGTATGATTGTTCAAAAAATTGCCGTAGACAATCCATCTAGAGTTAAAAGCATCGTAGCGATAACTCCTGTCCCTGCTTGTGGATCACCTGGTCCTAAAGAGATGATGGACTTTCTTGGAAGTGCAGCCTTAAACAACGATGAGGCTGCTATGCAATGTATCAATACATTGACCAGCAATCGTTATACCCAGGCATTCGCCAAAAATATGGTTACAGACCTCCGTCAAAAGTCTACAAGTGAAGCACGTCTTGGTTACTTGAAAATGTTTTCTTATACTGACTTTTCTGAATCAGTGAAAGGCCTACAGACTCCTATATTAGTCTTATTTGGCGAATATGACTTTGAAGGAAGTGAAGCATTCATGCGGAATACTTTTTTGATTTGGTATCCAAATGTTCAGTTAGAATGTTGCAAAACATCGGGTCATTATCCAATGATAGAAACTCCAATTGCTCTTGTTGCCACAATAGAAAAGTTTCTATCCATTCATTCTAACACGGCCGAATAAAAAAACTTTGTTTGGATTATCTTTCCAAAACCGTGAAGTTTGAGCGGAAGGAGTGAAGGAGATGAGTATAAGTACACTGGTTCTACTTCTCATTAGGAGGTAGTAGGCAAGAACTGAAGAGCCTTTTATAGGCTAGCTACTATCCTCTCCTGGATGAATTTCGCACTCTCTCTGCTTTCACTTATCGAATGAATTTTTATAAACGACTCTAACTCAAAGATCTTGCGCATTCCCTCAACAAATTGGTTCGATGTAAGATCGGTGTAAGGCACATCCCTGGACACCTTTTCGCAAGGGAAGTGTCCTTTTTTATTTTAAAGGGATCTTGTAGTAGTATTAAAGGATGCTTTCTATCTCTTAACTCCAAGTTCTGAAATATAAATTGATGTAAATGCCTATAAATTTAGAAAAGTTCTCCTCCCATTTTTGCTTGAGCGGTAGTCATAATGAAAGTTGCTTCTCCTCTATAAGCCCTTGGGGTATTGTACCCCAAAAATAAGTCATTCAAAGCAAGAAATAATATTGTCTTTGATGACATTTTCTGTTACAACGCAAAGGATTAAAGTTTACAATACTTCTTGATTGAAAGATGAGAGGGATACCTTGAACCTTTTCATGCTCATCAATGGAGACATCTTATGTTGAATCTCAAAGAGACTAAATTTAAAATTGAATATGCAACGGAACTATTGAAATTGATAACTTTCCTATTAGTATTTACGAATTTACCAGCGGAATCAACGCCATCTGCCTATACAAACATAGGAACTAGAGATTTTAGAGCTTTGATATTTGAAATTAAAAGTTAATGGAGAAAATCATGAAGAACAGCAGAAAAGAATTTGACCTAAGGCTAAGGTTTTTTATAGTTTTTTTGTTTATTTTCTCACAAGTTGATCTCTTTGCTGCAAACGAAAATATCCATATGGACGTTTTTAAGGGCAAGCAAATTAGTCCTTATGTTGGAGCGATGGCATCACTAGCTGCAATAACATTTAAAGAACCTCCTTACCTCTATGATGGTTCTATAGATGGATATATGCCATTTTTTCAAAATTATGCAAATACAGACACTGCAGTAGCTTGTTTGCTATTCGACGGAAGCCGCTTAATTGGGATGACCGCAGGAGTTGCTTTAGATAAAGCAAGGCAATTTTATCAACAGCCGTTTCTCCATAAAGGCTACGATTTAAGATCGATCTATAATTTAGGAGAAGTACTTGTTCTGAAAGAGTATCGTGGAAGAGGCTATGGAAAAGAACTTTATAAGAATTTAGAAAACACTGTAAGAAGAATGCCTCAATTTCATACAATGACATTTTGTACTTATCCAGATAATTGGTCTATAAAAAATAATCTTGAAGATACCAACGAAACATTTTGGAAAAATGCGGGATTTGTTGAAAATCGAGATATTTATGTCATCTTGGATTGGATAAATATCGGTCAGAAGGTTTCAACACCACATAAGTTATTTTTTTGGATGAAGCCGCTAAAATAAAATTCATTTTATCATCTGTAATTTTAAAAAATTCATGGGTTGCTGCTTAGAGACTTTAAGCTAAATTCATTTTGAATGGAACTCACATCCCTGAGAATTTGACACAGATGTAATTCAAGAACTTTAGGTCTTAATTTATCTAGAAATTAACGTTTCATTTTTCTTAAAAGATGAGACTTTTTCAAGAAAACGTTCCACAAACGAGACATTTATTGTGAAATATCTTATTATTTAAGAAAAATGGAACATTTAGAGCTGTATGAAACCCTTTAAAAGGTGGTTTGAAGCCATTACGTCAATGAATCTAACGAGCCCATTGAAGTCAGGGTCATTGAAAACAATTCTTTGGATACAACTATCTCATCATAATTTTTTATAATGGTTTTCAAATGAAACGAGCAATCATAAATCAATTAACTAAAAGCTTTGAAGACGCAGTTCATGTTGAACAAGATATTGAATATTGGATGGCCAGAGATATTCAAGAACTTCTGGAATACAATGAATGGAGAAACTTTTTAAATGTAATTGATAAAGCTAAAATTGCCTGTGAAAAGTCTCTACAAAATATCGAGAACCATTTTGTTGACGTCAACAAAATGGTCAAGCTGGGTTCAGGTAGCGATAGAGAAATCCCTGACATCATGTTATCAAGGTATGCGTGTTACCTTATCGCTCAAAATGGAGATCCAAGGAAAGAAGCCATAGCTTTTGCTCAAAGTTACTTTGCACTGCAAACTAGAAAACAAGAGCTACTTGAGAAAAGAATAGAGGTGGTTGAACGGCTCGAGGCTAGACAAAAACTATCTCAGACAGAAAAAGAATTATCTACAACTTTATATGAACATGGAATTGATGATCAAGGGTTTGCAAGAATAAGAAGTAAAGGTGATCAGGCACTCTTCGGCGGTTTTACAACAATTCAGATGAAATGCAAATTAGGTGTTCCTGAATCACGACCTTTAGCAGATTTTTTACCTACGATCACTATTAAAGCTAAAGATTTTGCTGGAGAAATTACGCATTTCAATGTGAACAAAGAAGGTTTGTTAGGCGAAAAACAGATTTCTGAAGAGCATGTGAAAAATAATCAAGATGTACGTAATCTGTTAGCAAGAAGCAATATTTTCCCAGAAAATTTACCCCCAGAAGAAGATATAAAAAAACTAGAAAGGAAAATTAATAAGGAAAATGAAAAATTAATTGATAGCATAAAAACATTACCTGAAAGGTCGAAGTAATAGGAAATTTTATGAAATTAAACGAATTGGAAATAAAAATCCAAATCAGTTCAGAAGAACATTTTCAAGCAGTATATGATTCCTGCAATAAGTTATTTGGTCCACCAATATCTCATGTGATTCAGCTTGATGAATACTATGATACTCCCGATGGGCAGCTTAAAAAACAGGATCTAGTCATACGGATACGTTCTAATGGCGAAAAGAAAACCATTGCTCTTAAAAGCCCAAGAATAGAATTGCCAAGTGGCATGACAAATAGAATTGAGCTCGAATTTTTATCTGCAGAAGGTGAAAAGGTTCATGAACAGCTAATCAGTCAAGGATTAAATCCAAATGAAGCTGCTGAAAAAGAACGTTGGACATTCATTAATAACGACTGCGAAATTGTTTTAGATAGGTTGCCGTTTATTGGTTCATTTATTGAAATTGAAGGTCCATCAGAAATTGAAATTAGCAAAATTGTTTCTTTATTAAATTTATCTTCTTGTCAAATTGTTCGTCAAAACTATGGTGAACTTATGATGACAAAATTTTGTGAATTGCAACTACCTTTATCCAATTTACGGGCCACTTTTGCAAACGAAATTGAATGTAAGAATTTTAAATAATTAAAAAGTATAGAATAAATCATAGGAAAACGATGTTTAAGAAATTGTTACAAATTTTATTTGGAGTCACTCTATTGTTCGCAACTACTGCTATTTCACCTGTATATGCATCTAATGTTCCAGAATTGCAAAAGCAAGCTGACGAGCTAAGAGAAGAAGGACAGAGTTTAAAATCAATTGAGATTTATAACCAAGCTATTGTTCGTTATCAAGAGAATAGAGACTATGCCAATATGATAGGAGCATTAACAGGGCGTTTATTGTCATGGAAACACTTGTTCTATAAAACTGAAGATAAAATTTATGCCATCTTCGTTAAAAAAGAAGCTGAAACAATGTTAGAGATAGCAAGAGAGCATCAGTTGCTCGATAGGCTTTATCTTATTCATTTTTTGAATGGGACTTCAGCTATCTTGTTGAAGGATTATCCAGTTGCAGAGAAAGAATTCAGTCAAGCGGTTGAATTATATCCAAACAATAATGCCGAGAAAGGTGATTGGATAGCTCATTTAGGAGAAGCAATTTATAGAAATGGGAAAAAAGAAGAAGGAAAAAAACGAATATTACAAGGTGTGCAATTAATTGAGGACAAATCCTCTCAAATTGATTCCTTTCTACTTAATGTTTGGGTTTCTGGAGCATACCTTCGCTTAGCAAAACTATTAAAACCAGATAACATAGAAGAAAGTCAATTCTTCCTCAATAAAGCTAAAAAAATCATCGATTCAGACGATAGGCTAGTGATCCGTAAGCAACAACTGGAATCCTTTATAAGGGTGTCTAGGTAAGTTAAATTTCTATTTAATAAGGAATGAGGCATATCAAGGGTAAACAAATTAAACCCTTTAAAAAGTCTAAGTTGTGCAGTGATCGGCACATTCCTGAATTTTTTCTCTTAAGGAAGTATCCTTTTCTATTTTAAAAAAGTTCTTGTAGTAGCATTACAGGAAACATTCTATCTACTAACTAAAAGTTCTGAATTATAAAATTGATGTAAAAAACTACTAGGTGTGGATTCAATTAATGAAGGGGAACCACTTTGGAGCGCGTCTGCGAGAATAGATTGAAGGCAAGTGATTACCCTTGCCTTTCGGACGCCAGATGAATCTGGAAAGCCCTAGAAGTATATCTAGTGCTATAGGTCGTACTGAATACCAAAAACAAGAGCATTGTTTGTGGTTTTTTTCACTTTAACATCCCATTGAGAGGTAGGTGCATGAAAAGAGTATACAGTCGATCCAAAAATAAAATTACTGTAATCTACATACAAATAGCGATATTCACCAAAAATGTGGAACGAGTTGCAGAAATTATATCGAAGTCCTACCTTAGCTTGAGCCGCAAAAGCCCATGTTGTGTCGCTTCGTTTTGAATTGAAATGGTTTACTCCCTCTTCTATTGGATCTACTTGTATTGATTTAGCACCTGAAGCGGATATGCGTGACGCACCAACTCCAAGTCCGAAATACGGAGAAAGTGACGAAAAACAGCAAGAGTTAAATGAAAATACAACGTTTGCTAGATACACGTTCGAATCCGTATGAAAGGAAACTGCAAAGTCATGCTCAGGCAATCTGAGTGGGTCTGTAGCGTTAATGAGGTGTCCTTTAATTTTATGGCTATACCAAAAAGCTTCTAATTCTAGTGCTGATGCTACGCTCCAGTCTGAGCAACAAATAGAGCAATTAGCCCATTCATATCCCAGTTGTATCCCACCCAATCCTGAAGAAGTTTTCTTTGTTTTTCCTCGCGCAAATACAGCTAAAGGACCACCCTGATCCGCCTCACGGAAAAAAGCAGTTCCCATTTGATACATTTTAGTAGAATCTGTGCGTAAACCCCCACCAAAAGCTCCAACATAAAATCTACCACATCCAGATGTATTACAACATTCAGACGCCGTTAAAGAGGAATTCATTGTATTTAATGAAAAAAGAGCTAATAGGGCGAATAGTCGATTTTTGCTAAATAAACCTAACATTTTTATTCTCCATTTTTTGTTTTTTTTGAATCAAAGATAGTGCTATGGATTTCTTTAAACCATAATTACTATTTTAATATCCACTTTTTTTTAATCGGAGTCGTTTCAATTGATTTTTTTCTTATTTTGCCTTTTCTCATCCGCATTTATCAGATTATTGATGAGCAATTGAGCCAACCACTTCTCATACACATTTGATGTCCATCCCTGTTCTACAACTAACATACGGTACATATCGCGACCAGTAAATGCCCACAAGATGTCTCGAGCTTTGGCAAAACTGAGTCCCTTGGCAAGAGATTTTTCCTTTACCATTGCTTTTATGGTCACTTCCTGCCGGTTATAACGACGCATCTCTTTTTCTTTTTCAAGCTCTCTGAACTCCGGTGCCAAAACGGCAGCACCTCGAAAAATATCCATTTGCGCCTTCTCCGCGTCGTACATGTGACGAGCAATTTTAGCAGAAATACACAGACGCTCTTTTGGTGATTTTTCAAGTATGCTCCTTTCTACAAGAGCATGGAACTGATCGCTTGGAAGGGCTTCATCCATTAATGCACGCAGAACACCTCGTTTCGATTGAAAGAGCGAGTAAATGGTGGGGATTGAAACCAAAGCAGTTTGAGCAATTTTTTCAATTGTCACATACTCAAAACCCTCCGATTCAAAAAGATCTTTAGCTGTGGCTAGAATACGATTCCTTGTTTGTGTTGCTTGCGTATTTCTGGTGGCGGACCTGTACGTTCTTTTTTTAATTTCTGACATATTGAATATAGCTCACTATAATTAATGTTGACATATTGAATATAGTTTACTATAATCATTTATGAATGTCAAAAAAAATAAAAAGGGAGATGATGATGGATACAATGGCAATAGGAGTAGCATACTATACGGCTCTTGGAGAGAAAAATATAGAAAAGGTAAAGGAGTATTTGCACCCAGATATTGAATTTACCGATCCACAAGAAAAAGTGATCGGCAGAGAAGCTGTCCTTAAAGCAGCAAAAGGCTTTACAGGTATTTTTAAGACTCTAACAATCCGTGCTAAATTTGGTGGGTTTGATCAAGCGATGATTGTATATGACGTGGTAATTCCTGGTATTTCCAAAAAAATGCATGCTGCCTCTTTATTGAGTTTTAAAGAAGGACTCATTTCAAAGATCGAGCTCATCTATGATACTAATAGCTTAGTACCCTGAACTACGGATTTAAGCCAGCTTTTTTTTGAGTTCTAATAAATATGATCTTACAGACTAAATTAACACTCTTTAGTAAATTTTGACTAATGTAGACTTAATTATTTGTCGTAGCTTTGATTTAGATTCAATTAATGAAGGCGAACCCCTTTGGATTGTGTGTCGCTTGAGGCTAAGAAAAAATTGATCTAAATCTAGATTTACTTCGTTAGCTCGGTAGAGCGTCTGTTCAAAGCCCGGAGTGACGTAAGGAACTCCGGGAAAAATAAAAAAAGAATTAGAGCTCGGTAGAGCGACTCAAAAATGAGATTATTACGTAGAAGTATTTCAAGTGGTTTGTGTGTCTGATTATATAAGAGTGTTAGTATATCGTCGCATATTTGAGTCGCCCTACACGGGCTCTAATTCTTTTTTTATTTTTCCCGGAGTTCCTTACGTCACTCCGGGCTTTGAACCAATGCTGTCAAAATAAGAAAAAAAAATGAGAATTGCTTATTTCTTTACGGTTCTATTAATATTAAGGAAAGTTTCTTGTGTTAGGCCTGAAGGGCCGGCATGAAATAGCCCAGGTCGCAGCCATACTTTACCCGACATCTTTCCAAATATTTCAATTATTTGTAATACATTAAATAATAACTATCCTCATGTTTAATTTTGGAGCCTACAATATCAGGCATTCATACTCATAAATTATTGTAAAATCG
>JACDES010000078.1 GCA_013816265.1 Parachlamydiaceae bacterium
GCATGACTCGTAGCCACTGTGATTTTGCTTTAACCTTCAGTGTGCGGCTCTCTCATCCGCGATTCTTAGCCGATTTTAATCGGCGCTTTCCGAAAGTCCTCTTTCGCTTTGTTTTGGAAGGATTCGCTATGGATAAATGGATCAAAGAATATGCTCATACACTACTTCAATTACATGTGAATTATTTTATTTATCATTAAACAATATCAAAAGGAATCACAAAACTAATGACGGTAATGGTCAGAAGCGAAAGATAAAACATTTGACGTCCCCAACGCACATTATTTTCTATTGAAAATCCTTTCAAACATAACCCAAACCATACGAAACCAAAAAACACAGCTACAAAAAGATATAAATAGCCTGTGTAATTAAAGAAAGTTAACATTGAAGCGACAAGGATAAATCCTAGAATATAAAGCACCATATGAATTTTTGTTCTCAAAATACCTTTCTTTATAGGAAGAACAGGAATCTTAGCAGACATATAGTCATCAAAGTGATAGATAGCGATAGAAAAGAAATGAGGCATTTGCCATAAAACCATCATCATAAACAAAATGAAAGCTCCGACATCAAAATGATTGCTTACAGCACAGTATCCAACAACAGGAGGAACAGCACCGGCAATGCTACCAATTGCGGTTCCATAAATTGTATGACACTTCCAAAGGCTATAAAGAACAACGTAAACAATAAAACCTACACTTGCTACACCAACTGTCAAAAGATTAGTGTATGCAAACAATAAAATTACACCGATGACTCCAAGAAAGATCGCAAAAATTATCGCATTTCGACCTGAAATCAACCCGTTAACAAGAGGTCGATATTTTGTTCGTTCCATTTTTTTATCTAAATTCCGATCGATATAATTATTAAAAACGCAGGCAGAAGCCATTATAAAAGTGAGTCCCAACAAAGTTGCAATAAAAAGCGGAAAATCGATCACCCCTTTTGAAGCAAGTAAAAATCCAGCGGCAACCGTGATGAGATTTCCTAAAATAATTCCAGGTTTTGTCAATAAATAATAATTAATCATGTACTTGTTCCAGTGGCATATTAGACATTACACGATCGTTTAGATCATCCATAATCCATAAAGACCCAAAGGCAATGATGATCAGTATCATTACCATAAAATAAAATACAATCGTCTCCCATCGGGGCTTATACTCTTCTCCAAGATGCAAGAAATATAGCAATTGAATGACTGCCTGCACAAGTGCTAAACAGACAATCGTGTAAATCAAAACTTGTCCAGATAACAATTTTGTGGCAACAATAAAAAAAGAGGTTGCGGTTAATATGATACAAGCAATAAACCCTATCACATATGCCCTTAACGTGCCGTGCCATTCTTTTTGAATTTCTTTCAAACTGAGATCTTCATGCATCTTAAATAACCCCCATTAGATAAACAAAAGTAAATATGAATATCCATATCAAATCCAAAAAATGCCAAAACATGCTAAAAACAACAAGTCTACGAAATGTTGTGACAGTAATACCTAAAAAAAACACCTGTAGCAACATCACTAGCATCCATAACAACCCAAAAGAGACGTGCAATCCATGGGTACCTACTAAAGTAAAAAAAGATGATAAAAATGCACTTCTTCTCCAACTATTGCCTTCTTGAACCAAGCTCGCAAACTCATGAAATTCGATTGCTACGAAGGTAGCTCCCAATAAAAATGCGATTACAAACCAAGCAATGACTTTCTTTTTTTCATTTTTAAGAGCAGATAGCATTCCTAAACCACAACTTACACTACTTAATAACAATATCATCGTTTCAGTAAATGAGGTGGTAAGACTAAAGAGCTCTCGTGAAGAAGGTCCACCAAAGGTGCTATTGTGAAGGACTGCATAAGTAGCAAAAAGAGAAGTAAACAAAAGACAATCAGTCATTAAATACATCCAAAATCCTAAAACGGTTTTGGAAAAAGTGTCCTGATGTGGATCTGGAAGACCAGTATCCGCCTGAGTATCCATTGTGTTGTATATTGCCAAAGATTTCATTATGCAACTCCATGTTTATTATATAAACGTGAAGCTTCTATCTCTTTTACCTCTTCTGCGGTGAAAAAATCAAATTCTTCTTCACTTGATAGTCTAATGATTAAACAGGTGATGATGGCAATAAAACTAACGATTGCAAGCCAATAAATATACCATACCATTGCAAATCCAAAGATGAGGCTTAACACTCCGATAAAAATTCCCATCGAAGTGTTTTTTGGTAAATGAATGTCTTCATAGCTTTTTTCAGGCTTCGGCGCTTCTCCGTCCTTTATAGCCCACAGTGGGTCACGATGATTTACTGTTGGAATAATTGCAAAATTATAGATCGGAGGTGGGGAAGAAGTGGCCCATTCTAACGTCCTCCCATTCCATGGATTTCCTGTGATATCCAGGTTGTGTTTGCGTTCCTTAATACTTTTGAATAGTCCATAAACTTGAATACAGACTCCGAATAAAATAATAATTGCTCCAACTAATGCAACTATAAACAAAGGATGCCAGCCCGTAGATGCCTCATAATGGTCTAAACGTCTTGTTGCTCCCATGAAACCAAGCATGTAAAGTGGCATAAAAGCTAATAAGAATCCCGAAAACCAACACCAGAATGCATACCGATTCAGTCTTTCGCTTAAGAAAAAGCCAGTAAATTTTGGAAACCAATAGGTAAAACCACAAAAAAAGCCAAATAAGAACCCTCCAATTACCATCCCATGAAAATGCGCAATTAGAAATAGGCTATTATGTACCTGAAAATCTACTGGGGGTGATGAAAGTAAAATTCCTGTCATTCCACCAACGCTAAAGTTTAGCACAAAAGCAAAAAACCAGAGCATCGGAGATGTGAAATGAACACGTCCTCGATATTTTGTAAATAGCCAATTGAATATTTTTACTCCTGTAGGAATCGCAATCAACATCGTCATAATTCCAAAAAATGCATTCACATTAGAACTAGCACCCATCGTAAAGAAGTGGTGTAACCACACAACAAAAGAAAGAATGGTAATGACGATCAACGCCCAGACCATAGAAACGTAACCAAATAATCGCTTTTCAGAGAAAGTGGGAACAACCTCTGAGAATATTCCAAATACTGGTAAAATAAGAATATATACTTCTGGATGACCCCAAGCCCATATAAGATTAACATACATCATGGGGTTGCCGCCATTGCCTGCTGTAAAAAAATGCATACCCATATAGCGATCTAAGGTGAGCATGACTAATGTTGCAGTTAATATAGGGAAAGCAAAAATGACTAAAATCATGGCACACAAAGCGCTCCATACAAATATTGGCATTTTCATTAAAGTCATTCCAGGACATCGCATTTTTAGTATTGTAACCAAAAAATTTATCCCAGACAAAGTGCTGCCTACTCCTGCGATCTGAACAATCCATATCCAATAATCAACACCTTCATTTGGGCTATATTCTATTCCTGAAAGAGGCGGATATGCTAGCCACCCAGTTGCTGAAAATTTACCAATTGCAAGTGATACCAGAGACAATACGGCTCCTGCTGCAAAAAGCCAGAAACCTACTGCATTTAAAAAAGGATAAGCAACATCTCTCGCTCCAATTTGCAATGGAACGACAAGATTTAAAAGGCCAAATACGACCCCCATACCAACAAAAAAAATCATCGTTGTGCCATGAGCTGAAAAGACTTCTTGAAAATGACCGGAAGAAATAAAACCATGGGCATCGCCGACAGATAGGGCTTGTTGAAGTCGCATCATTAATGCATCCGCAAATCCTTTGAAAAACATGAGAAGAGCGACAATAATATACATGAATCCAATTCTTTTTGGATCAACAGTTGTAAACCATTCATTCCATAACCACTTCCAACTTTTGGAATAGGTAATAAAGCCCATGATAGCGATGCCTGTTAACACCATCATGATGACTGCAAAATTTTGACTGTCTTCGTGAATAAAAGCTTCTAATGTTAATCTACCGAACATTTTAAGATTTCTCTTTAGGGTGCATATATTTCATAAGTATTTGATCAAAAAGATGATCTTCTTTCAATCGGTATATTTCTACAGGGTTATTTTGACTTGGATCAGCTAATTTATTATATTGATCGAAATCGAGTATCTTTGAGGCTTGTTTAGAAGTCTTTAACCATTGAGAATACTCCTCTTCAGATGATGCCCTGGTAATAAAATGCATTCCAGAAAATCCCTCGCCACTAAGATTAGCGGAAGAACCTCGGAAGTCGCCTGTTTCATTTGCAATTAGGTTTAATTCGGTTTTCATTTTGGGCATCGCATAAATTTGTCCACCGAGATGGGGTATCCAAAAAGAGTTCATAGGGGCATCTGCAGTGATTTCAAAATGTATCGGGACATCTTTAGGAATTTGAATAAAATTCACAGTAGCAATTTTTTCTTCGGGATAAATAAACATCCATTTCCATTGTAAGGCGACAACCTGAATCGTGATTGCTTTTTTGTCGGATTTAATGGGTTTGTATGGATCTAATTCATGGGTTTTATACCACGTTAACACAGATATTATTATGGTTAAAATTAAAGGAATCCCCCACCAGATATATTCAGCTAGAGTGTTATCCACCAAATCTGGCTCATATTTTGCTTTAGGATTATTAGCTCTATATCGCCAAGAAAATATAAATGTCAGAATATAAACTGGGATAATGACAAGCAACATAATGGCTTGGATGATAAATAAGAGGTTACGTTCTTCTAAAGCAATTATCCCCTTAGGAAACAGAACAGCAATATGATTTTTAAATTGTAGAATCGTTAAGGGTTGCATGATCAAAATGAGGGCCAGAATGATGCCTGAGAAGATCAGCATGTACGGCAGAAATTTTTTTCCTTTAGCGGTCATTTACAAAATCCTATTTTCACTTCTTCATCACGGCTTATAATGCATGATTCGATTTTTCTATAGATTTAATTCTTAGGGTTGAGAAGTAATTTTCAGAGGGGTGCAATTTAAATAATCACATGCAACTAAATGATATTCCACTCCGTTATGTATACCAAAGAGCGGCAAACCTGATTGTACATTATGGATATGTCCAAAAACACAAATATTGACATTATACTTTTCTAAAAGGCGGGAAATGGAGGAATCTTTTAAGTCTAATCCTATCGCTGGATAATGTGTCATAGCAATTCGAAGTTTTGCCTTCTGATCCATTGTTTTTAAACTATTTTCCAATCTCCCTAATTCTCTACGAAATATCTTATCTTTATCTTCCGAGACATCCGATTCCGTCAAAGTTTTCTGAGCAACTGGCTCTTCATCTTCAAATAGAGCATCAAAATTGTATTCTGAAGTATCCCACATCCTTGATCCACCAATTGAGACATCTTTCCAAGTAAAACTATCGTTTTGAATTAAATGACAAGATGGCGGAAGAATTGGTCGTATTTTACTAATAGAGCTCCACCAATAATCGTGGTTACCTTTTATGCAAACTTTTGTTCCGGGTAATTTATGAATCCATTCAAGATCAGGACGTACTTCATCGAATTGCATCGCCCAAGATATATCACCCGGTATTAATACTAAATCATCTGGAGATACATTTTCTTTCCATGCTTTTTCGACTCTTGCGGCATGGTTGACCCACTGTGGACCAAAAATGTCCATCAATTTATTAGGAACACCAAAAGATAAATGGAGGTCAGCAATAGCCCAAATTGACATGTAGAACTAAAATTAATGGTTAATAACCAGAGTTAATAGAATTTTATAATATAAAACCATCAGGAATTGTTGCACCTTTGGGTACAATAATAATTCCATCACGAATAAAGATATTATCCCCGTTATAGTGAGTTAATTTGTCTTTATTTACAAGTTGCACACCCTTTCCTATACACACATTTCTATCTATAATCGTTTGTCGGATGATGCAATTTTCACCAATTTTAGGTCTGCAGGGCATGCGATGATGATCTTTAATAGTTGAATGATAATAGTCATTGCCCATGATATATGTATCACGAATGATACATCCTTTTTCAATAACTGTACGAGGTCCTAATATGCTATGATTGATTTCATCCGCTTCAATTATGGACCCTTCACATATGATTGCGCGTTGTATTTGAGTATTAATATAAAATTTTGCTGGAGGCAAATCATAGCGATAGCTAAAAATTGGACGCGCTTCGTCATGCAATGAAAAAGGAGAATTAGATTCGGTCATAGCTAGATTTGCTTTATAAAATGTCTCTATAGTACCAATATCTTCCCAATAACCATCATAAAGAAATGCTGCCACTTTACCGGTCTGCAACTTTGTTGGAATCAGATGTTTACCAAAATCTTCTCGTGAATCTTTTGCTAACAAATCAACTAATGCTTTTCGTTTAAATAAATAGATTCCCATAGAACCTAAATACAAGCGCTTACTCGAGGAAGGAATACCAACTTTCTCTAATATCTCGGAAGGACAACGTAGCGATTGTAATAATGCTTTATCTTGTGGTTTCTCATGAAAATCAGTGACAAAATCATTTTTATTCACCTTCATAATACCCATTCTTGAGGCATCTTGAGCATTGACAGGTAATGAAGCAATAACTAGATCAGCATCGGTACGTTTAGCAAAGGCAACCATCTTTGTGAAATCGATATTGTATAGTTGATCTCCAGATAAAATGAGAAAATATTCAATAGGGTGTTCGAGAAGATAATCAATATTCTGACGAACTGCATCTGCTGTACCCTGAAACCAATCTTTTTGTGCTGGTTTCTGCTCAGCGGTAAGAATTTCTATTTTGTTTGCTGCAAGTGGATTTTGAAGATACGTCTGAAATATGTGTTGATGTAAAGAGGAAGATAGAAATTGAGTAAGGATGAAGGTTTTATAGCAATTTGCGTTAATGGAGTTTGAGATGGGTACATCAATGATTCGATACTTTCCACCAAAATTCACAGCTGGCTTTGCACTAGTCAATGTGAGTGGATATAATCGAGAACCTTCCCCCCCACCTAAAATAATACTAGCAACAGTTTTCATATCGACAGGATGAGTCGCGGGATCAAACGATCCTGCATTTTTGATCATTCTATTAAACTTAGAGGTGGTTAAAGTAGTCATAACATGCTCTTTTTCATAGTATTTTTTATAAAAATTCACCGTACCACACACAAAAATAAAAAAAAAGATTTATCATTGAAAAAACAGGGTCTAGTAAAAAATAGTATAAAATACCAATAACGTGATATCTTCCAGCCTATTAATCTGAGTGTTGATTTTTTTGCATTTGGGTTTACGGAAAGACTGAAAAATACAATACAAATGCCCAAAAATCCAAAATTCGGGTTATTAGATATTTATGAGGGATCATGGTAGGTTTTGACAAAGAATTAAAAAGAGATATGGATAAAATTCTAAGAAAGAAAAGCTCATTCTATTTTTTTATCGGCATTCTAATTATCTTTTTATTTTTTTTATTTCGAGGATGTTCTGATTCTGTCTCAAAAGATCAGTTATTTCACATTGGGCGTCAAAATAGCTGGCCCTCTGTCAACTTAATGGGAAAAGAGAAAAATGTAGCGGCATTTACAGATGAACTTTTATCTGCCATCGCTATGAAAGAACACCTCAACATGTCACTTACCCTAACATCTCCAAATGATTTAATGTCTAAATTGCAAGACAGTCAATTTGATGCAATAATAACAAATTTACAACCTGAACCTGCTATTGAACGTCAATATGTATTATCAAATCCATTCTTTCTCCTAGGTCCTGTAATGGTTGTTCCCACAGAATCAGAATTAGATACTTGGGAGGAATTGAAATATAAAATTATTGGGATCATGAGTCAATCTCCAATACTTCTAGAAATATCAAAAGATGCTTCCATTCGTTTAAAACTTTATGATGATATCCCAAAAGTTTTATCTGATTTATTTGAACAAAAAATTGATGGGGCTATCTTACCGGCACTTCCAGCATATATTTACATTAGGTCATTCTATCCAGGCCAAATAAAAATTGCCACATCTCCCCTTAATAAAGATGGATTGCGCCTTGTTGCGCTGAAAACAGATAGTGGCAAATTTCTTATCGATGAATTTAATAAAGGGCTTGCTGAAATTAAAACTGATGGAATCTATCAGAAACTAATTGATAATTGGGGCCTTGTTGACTTTGAACATATAGGACAGAATTCCCAACCTCCGAAAAAATAATCTTTGATATGCCCGTTGCCTTTTTTACGTGCCCGTGCCCGTGCCCTTGCCCGTGCCCGTGCCCGTGTCTTGTCCTTTTACGTGCCCTTGCCCTTGCCCTTGCCCGTGTCTTGTCCTTTTACGTGCCCGTGCCCTTGCCCGTGCCCTTGCCCGTGTCTTGTCCTTTTACGTGCCCGCGCCCTTGCCCGAAATCGTTTCGAGTAATAGAAAGGACATCGGGCACGGGCACGGGCACGGGCAAGGGCAAGGGCACGGGCACGGGCACGGGCACGTAAAAAGAACAGGGGCACGTCGTTTAATTTTCAAGCTTTGGATATCTTGAAAGTGCTGAATAATCAAGTCGCACCTTTTCAATTATTTCTCCATCAATTGGACATGGTTTTATACCCCAAATGAGCTCTGCATAGTTGTGTATAGAATTATCCGTTGAAAATTTACCCATTCCGGCAATATTGTGAATAGCATACTCAGCCCATTTTCTTGGAGTTTTGTATAATTCTTCAACTTTTAATTGCGTATCATAATAACTTCTCAAGTCTTTCAACGTAAAATAACGATCGGGATCTCCACCATAATGCATTTCAATAAGTTTATGAAATAAGTCATTAAAGGCTTGATTTTCTTCATCTGTTTCGGCAAAAGTACGATCTTTAAGAGTATCTACAGCACGCCTGATTTGTGCATCAGTTTCATAGATATCCTTAGACCGATATGAAGACTCTAATTTCATTTTTTCTATTTCTTGTACGGAACAACCAAAAGCAAAAGGCCACCATTGTGGTGTAACCTCTTCTTCCATTTCAATATTAGCTCCATCTCTTGTACCTATTGTCAATGCCCCATTAATTGACATTTTCATATTACCGGTTCCAGAAGCTTCTGTTCCAGCTGTTGAAATTTGTTCCGATAATTCGGCAGCGGGGATGACTATTTCAGCAGTTGAAACATTATAATTTTCTAAATAGACAATTTTTAAAGTTCCACCTACAGCAGAATCATGGTTAATTTTCCTTCCTATACAATAGAATAAACGGATAATTTCTTTTGCCGTTTCATATCCCGCTGCAGCCTTGCCTCCAACTATTACCGTTCTTTTGATTCTTCCATGATTAGGATTATCAATAATTTCTAAATAGAGCATGATGAGATGCAAAGCGTTCATTAATTGTCTTTTATATTCGTGCATACGCTTTATTTGAACATCAAATAATGAATCTTCATCGATTAAGGGGGGCGGTGAAAAAATCAAACCTGTACTATCGCGAAGACGGTTTTTGCGATTTAAAAAGTCGATACACCGCGCTTTATTCTTTTTCTTAATTGCTGTAATTTCATCTTGACTCACTGGATCATTTGCAAATTCAGCAAGTTTTCGAATTTTTGAAAAATCCGTAATCCAATCGTCTCCGATTCGGTTTGTGATAAAGTCAGAAAGGTCTGGATTACATTCAAGCAACCAGCGCCTTTGCGTCACACCGTTAGTGACATTCACAAACTTGTCAGAATATAACTCATAAAAGTCTTTAAACACGGAATTTTTTAATATTTCAGTATGTAATTTTGCTACTCCATTCACACGATGCGATCCAAAAATAGCCAAATGAGCCATGCGCACTTTTCCATTTTCTATAATGGACATACGTCTGACACGATCTTCATCATTAGGAAAACGAGTTCTAACTAAATTACAAAATTCTAAGTTTAACCTTTCGATAATTCGATATTGGCGTGGTAATAAATAATGGACTAATTCATGATCCCACTGCTCGAGAGCTTCGCTAAGGATCGTATGATTGGTATAACCCGTGCATGCTTGAGTTATTTCAAAGGCCGTTTTCCAAGGAACATCATGCTCTTTTACTAAAATTCTTAAAAGTTCTGCTATGACAAGCGATGGGTGTGTATCATTAATTTGTATTCGGATTTTATCAGCAAAAAAACGAAAATCATTATACTGGGACACATAATGTCTAATAATGTCTTGAAGAGAAGCAGATACGAGTAAAAACTCCTGCTTAAGCCTAATACGTTTACCCACTTCTGTATTATCGTTTGGATAAAGAACATCCGTCAAAGTAGTATTTTCCGCAGCCTGATCCAATCGTCCTGCATTATAACGCTGTAGTTGAAAATTACGCGGTGATTCCTTTGTAGACCATAATCTAAGTGTCACGACAGAATAATTTATATTACGGCTAAATCCAATTATAGGAATATCATAAGGTAGGGCTGAAACTTCCTCGTAATTTTTTAAATCTAATATTTCATCGCCATGCATGTTGAAAGAGGCTTGTGGTGTTCCACAAAATTTAACTATTTCTCGACGCTGATCTCTGCGAAATTCCCAAGGATATTGATTTAACAACCAACAATCGGGTGCCTCGATTTGTACCCCATCCATTATTTGCTGTTCAAAAATACCATACTGATATCTTAAACCATAGGCTTGAACAGGATAGTGATGCGTTGCTAAGGAATCTAATAAACAAGATGCAAGTCTTCCTAAACCGCCATTACCCAATCCTGGATCCACTTCGCGTTCCATGATATCAATAAAATTGCGATTCAATTTTTTGATGACAAGCTTAATTAAATCTGTTTCACATAAGTTGCTTATGTTATTGCTAAAAATACGACCAGGGAGATATTCCATCGAAAAATAATAAAGCATTCGGGCTTCTTGTTTCTGAATACTCCGAGTAGTCGCTAACCAATTAATCATCGTTTCTTCTCGAACAGCATAAGAGAGGGCTTGAAATAGTTCCTCAGAACAAGCCTCTTCAATTGTACGCCCTAACATCGTGATCAAGTAAGTTTTGACCTTAGCAACAAGATTATCAGCCAATATTTGCATACTGGCTTCATCCATCTTCACGCATTCCATTGTTCATACCTATCGTCTTTCATTAGATTTGTCATTATGCAAAAAATTTATTTAAATATAATTTATTTATTAATTTTCTTAAAAAATTGGGTGGATTATTTGTGTTGCTGATAAAGCAATTAAAAAGTTATATAACCCTATCGATAATTTTCAACTTTGCAAAGAGACTAAATGCGTAAAATTCCGCCGTTTGTAATTATAGCCTACAGCATCGTATTCGTTTTTATGGGTTTGATGGGTTATGTGACTTGCCTTGCTTTCATGCGAAATTCTAGTTTTACTGGTCTAGATGTAGCGAAGATTCAACAAATTCGATATGACGATGTCATTCAACGAAAAAATGAATCAAAAGAATTTAATAAAATTCACAATAAAACACCGTAATCTATGGCCCTATTTTTCACCTTATTGCCTCTATATCTACTTGGAAATATACACTGTTTAGGAATGTGTGGACCTCTAGTTATGATGATTGGTCAACACCGCTTTCGTTACTTTTATTTCCTAGGTCGTCTCATCTCATTTGGCTTAGCTGGATTCATAGCAGGTGAAGCCGGGGCAGTTCTGCATATCTTTTTGAAACAATATCACATCGCAGAAGCTACAAGCTTTATTTTTGGCGGAATCATTTTTTTTATTGGATTGAGTCTTTTATGTGGTTGGCAAATTTTCTCTTTCAAATTCCTATCTGGGCCGTTAAACAATGTAAATAAAACTCTGTCATCGTTGATGTTAAAAGATAAAGGTTGGTCAACTTTTCTATTTGGTTTTTTTACCGTTTTTTTACCCTGTGGTCAAACATTGGTCGTTTTTTCAGCCTGCGCTCTCTCAGGAGATCCTTACGTTGGCTTATTAAATGGATCCGCCCTTGCCTTATTAACAAGTCCTTCATTATTTCTTGCCATGCATACACATACTCTTTTTAAAAAATTTAAAAAATATTACAATACTGCTTTAGGAACATGTTCTATTATCATCGGTTTACTTGCGTTTGCTCGTGGATTTGCTGAATTAGGCTTGATTCCTCATTTGATTATAAACCCTGAAGCTCCTTCATACTACCATATAGTGATCTACTAATGAATAAAGAACCTCTTGGACTATATCTCTTTCGCTTACTTTTGATTATCGGACTCTTCACATTTATTGTGATGCTTTATTGGTCTTCATTGCTTATAGAGCAAGATCTTAAGCAAATTCAAAATAATATAACTCAACAAAAAAATGACATCTTGGGAATGCGTTCAGATTTAGATAAAGTTCGTCAATCTATTATGAGTGGCTCTTTTAACATTAAAAACGAAACTTCATCTGACAAAACACCCTCTACATTAAAATCTCACGTTGATTCCTCTTACCCCAATCTTTTAACTGAAGATCCTTTCTATGCAAAAACACTTCCTAATTTACTAGGACCGAATTTTAAGCCGCATGGAATTCGCAGAGAAGCAACGATCGGTAAACCCCAAAATCTGCACCCCTTCACAAATTGGGCTCAAATAGCTGAATGGATTAGTCTATGCAGCATCTCAGTAGCCACACAACATTTTGGCATATATGAAACATTAGCTCCCGAAGGCGCTTTCAAAATGGAGCTAAGATCTGATAAAGATGGCAACCCAGAATATTGGCTGCATTTGCGACAAGATATCTTCTGGCAGCCTCTAAAAAAAGAATTTTTTGCCGCAGACATCGATTTAGCTCCAATGTTTTTTCAAAGACATCCTGTAACAGCTCATGATTATAAATTCTATTTCGACTCAATCATGAATACTCACATCGGAGAGCCTCAAGCTGTTTCTCTAAGAACATATTATGGTGATGTTAAAGAAATAGAAGTTATCGATGATTATACCCTTATCGTCCGTTGGAAAACAGAAGAAGTTGCAGATGAAATTGGTAAAATTAAATCTCAAATGAAATATTCTGCAAAATTGTGGACAACCGCTCTTAGACCCTTAGCATCGTTCGTCTATAAATATTTCGCTGATGGCTCAAAAATTATTACTGACGATGCGAATCCAAATACTTATAGAACCAATCCAGTTTGGGCTCAAAACTTCTCCCACCATTGGGCAAATAATATCATCGTAAGCTGTGGTCCTTGGATGTTTGATGGTTTCACCGATCGCGAGATTCGCTTTAAGAGGAATCCTGATTATCCTTTGATTAATTCCCCTTTGGTAGATAGTTATGAAATTAAATTTAAAGATTCTCCTGATGCCATTTGGGAGGAATTCAAAACCGGTACTTTGGATCTATTTATTGTTCCAGCAAGTCAGTTAATTGAAGTCGATCGATTCCTAAAAAGCGCCCCATATCAAGCTCAAAGAAGTAAAGGACTCGGAATAAATCGTTTAAATTATTATGATCGCAGTTATAGCTATATTGCATGGAATGAAACAAACAACGAATTATTTAAAAGCAAAAAAGTGCGCCAAGCCCTCACCATGGCAATAGACCGAAAAAGAATCATCGAGCAGAACTTAAATGGAATGGGTGTTGAAACAACAGGTACCTTTTATCGATATTCCCCTTCTTACAATAATAGTATCGTCCCTTACCCCTACAATATCAACAAAGCAAAAGAATTACTTGCCGAGGAGGGGTGGTACGATAGCAACGGAGATGGAATTCTCGATAAAGTCATTAATGGTAAGAGCGTCCCCTTTCAATTTAAATTAACTTATTATGTCAAGAATCCTAACTCAAAATCAATTTGTGAATATGTGACAACAGCACTAAAAGAAATTGGAATTATTTGTCAAATGGAGGGTGTTGATCTTGCAGATCTTTCAGCGGCGGTAGACAATAAAAGCTTCGATGCTCTTTTTCTCGCTTGGGGTCTCGGGACACCTCCAGAAGATCCAAAACAATTGTGGTATTCGGCTAGTTCAAATGAAAAAGGATCATCGAATACTATAGGTTTTTCTAATCCACAAATAGACGCTATCATTGATACCTTAACTTACGAATATAAGAAAAAAAAGCGGCTTGAGCTCTATCATAAGTTTGACGTAATTTTATATGACGAAGCTCCCTATGTCTTTCTATATACTCCAAAAGCAACATTTGTCTACCGAGATTATTTACAAAACGTCTTCATTCCCGCTGAACGTCAAGATTTAATTCCAGGTGCTAATGTGGGAGAACCGATATCTAGTATCTTTTGGATTAAAGAGAATCCATTAGATGAATCGTCACAATTATAAAAGCGGAAATTTATGTGGAACTACATTCTCCGCCGGTTAATTTTACTTCCGATAACTCTATTTTGTATCGTCCTAGTCAATTTTGTTATTATAAATCTAGCTCCGGGTGATCCGACTTCTATAACAGAAATTTCCCCAACAGGTGCTGCAAGTAGGCGTGAAGATCGATCTGTGGCTTTTAGCAGCGATGAACGTTATTTGCAATTTAGAGAATTTTACGGATTAACCCTTCCAATTCTTTTCAACACATGGTCCTCCTTACCTCAATCATATGTTGAAAATATGCTATGGCAAATCGCGCATAAAAAAGAAGCGCCTGAAAGCAAAATAGAAATGCAAACAAAAGATTATAACGATCTACGCATAAAATTTGGCGATCAAGCTAGATTTATCATGCCTCATTTGCTGAAGATCATGGAAAATCCTAAAAATGAGCCCGAAATACGACGTCTTGCTGCGTATTTTTTTGTTCGTGGGGGCTCCCGTCCAGGCTATGTGGGAAATAAATTAGCACCTGAACAAAAAGCTTGGAATGAAAAAGTAACGAAGGACGATCAACTTCTTCGCACATGGACATGGACGCCAGAAGCCACTCCACAGAAAATTGATGAAAATGTTGTTAACTTTCAAAATTGGTTTCAGCAAAATGCTTCATATTATCATTTTATCCCTACTGAAAAGGAAAAAATTGTAATTCTTTTTTCCGAAACACGATTTACACGCTACATGAGTCGTGTTCTACATCTCGATTTTGGAACACTTCGTAATGATTCAAGTAAAACGGTGATGAGCGAGGTTATCAAAAGATTCAAATATTCCTTAACGTTAGCTATATTACCGATGCTCATTACTTTAATTTTTTGTCAAATTTTTGGTGTCATTATGGCCTTCTGGCAGAGAAGTTGGCCCGATTACACTTTAAACGTGATATTTCTTATCCTCTATGCAATACCTGTATTCGTGGTTGCGCCATTTTTAATTGAAAAAGTGGCTTTGCATAATACCTTTCCTTTTACAAATATCCCAATTCCTATCAGTGGTTTTACAAGTCCCGACCGCATCTATGATCAAGAAGTGTCCTATCAACGTCTATTCGATGTCTTGAAACATATAGCACTTCCCCTTGTTGCCATTTTATATGGAAGCCTTGCAGCTCAAACCCGTCTTTCTCGTACTGCTTTTTTAGAAGTATTAAGGCAGGATTATGTTCGCACAGCATGGGCTAAAGGTGTTCCACCCTTTACAATACTATATAAACATGTTGGTAGAAATGCTGCCATTACAATTGTAACATCGATTGCAGGATCTCTTGGTGTTGTTTTAGGGGGATCTTTAATTGTTGAAACTTTATTTGATATTAATGGATTTGGAAAATTTTTCTATGATGCTGTGATAAATCGAGATTATAACGTTATTATGTTTTCGGCATTGGCAGGATCATTTTTAACATTAATAGGATATTTATTCGCCGATCTAGCCTATATGTGGCTCGATCCGCGCATTAGCTTGGAATAATAATGAAAGAAGTTGTTCGTGCATATAGCTACTGGAGAGTCGTTTGGAAGCAGTTTAAACAACATTATTTAGGCATGTTTGCTTTATTTATTGTGTTTATATTCTGCTTGATGGGAATCTATGCCCCGTTTTTAGCTTCAAGTAAACCATTTGTTGTCTATTTTGATGGTGAATGGTATTTCCCATTATTTCGCTACCTCTTTTACAGAGGCTTTTTTACTAAACGCTTAGATTTATTTTATAATCTTCTTATTTTTACCTTTCCTCTTTTTGTGATTGCTTGGGTGGTTTTAAAAAATAATCATTATTGGCGGAAGTTAGCAATTATTTTCATCCTCATTGCGCAGAGCTTGTTATTTGTCTTTTTTGCTTTTAGACCGCAACAAGATCCAGCAACAAACTCTCTATTAAATCAAGAAAGGCAAAATAAACTCCAAATGACCTTAGTTTTAGAAAAAAAATACCCTTTATTTGCCACTCCTCATCTGCCTAACTGGCAATCAGAATTGGATTTTCTTAGCCCATACGCCAAACTAAACATGGTCCTCCGGTATCAGCATCGAAAAGAACAAATGGAACATCTGAAACCCTATGACAAGGCATATATGGATGGCCGTATTGAACAAGGTCTAAGCAAAGTGCATATGCCAATCTTGTGGTATTTAGATGAAAAACATATTGAAGAACAATTGGCCTTACAAAATGAAATCATGATAACTAATCAACAGGATTATGATAAGCTCAAGCCATTTGTTAATGGCATTACTTCCTATTGTCAAGATAATACTAAAATTGACAAGACATTTCCAGCCTGGTTGAAATGTGATTTTCTCAATTTTCTTCCAAAAAATGTACTAAATGAGATTCTCAATGCTAAACAATCTGTCTCCACATATGAAATTGCTCAAGCGCAGTATAATTACCTAAAGCAAAAAGAAATGTGGCTAGAGCAACAAAGTGGGAAATTAAAATTCCAGGTCATGCCCTTACTACGTCCATTCCATTGGGAAGATGATGCAGGCGGCAGTCAAGAGCTTAATCAATATTTGCCGTGGTGGGAACTGACTCGTATCAATCGAAAGGATTTAGTCTCTGCATTAATTTTTGGGGTAAGAATTTCTCTTTCTGTCGGATTGACAGCAGTGGGATTAGCACTTCTTATCGGTATACCCATTGGAGCCGTATCGGGCTACTATGGAGGAAAAATTGATATCGCCACATATCGATTGATTGAAATTTGGGAATCGATGCCAACATTCTTTATGTTGTTAATGGTTGTTGCTTTTTTACAAAGCAAATCAATTTTTATTGTGATTAGTGTCATTGGACTATTTGGATGGACGAATTTTAGTCGTTTTGTGCGCGGGGAATTTTTTAGACAGAAGCAACTTCCCTATGTAGAGGCTTGTCGTGCACTTGGCTTTAATGACAGTTACATCATGTTTTCGCATTTACTCCCAAATGCCATTCCGCCATTATTGACACTTGTCCCTTTTGCAATTTTAGGTGCTATCACTAGTGAAGCCGGTCTTTCATTTTTGGGGCTTGGCGAGGAAGGATCCTGCTCTTGGGGTGTATTAATGGATGAAGGTCGATCCGCTTTTCCTGCCGAAAGCTATCTACTTTGGCCACCTGCTATACTCCTAACTATTTTTCTAGTTTCTATAGCACTAGTAGGCGATAGCCTTAGAGATGCGCTCGACCCAAAATTGCATAAGCAACTTTGATTATCAGGACTTGTATGCATTTTTGAATTAATTCACTTCGTTAGCTCGAAAGAGCGTCTGTTCAAAGCCCAATGCTGTCAAAATAAGAAAAAAAATGAGAATTGCTTATTTCTTTACGGTTCTATTAATATTAAGGAAAGTTCCTTGTGTTAGGCCTGAAGGGCCGGCATGAAATAG
>JACDES010000079.1 GCA_013816265.1 Parachlamydiaceae bacterium
TTCGAGTAATTACTTCTATACCGGTACGGACCCGCATAGGTAGGTTTTGATAAAGATTGTTAGACCTTTATCTCACCGTTTGAGACTAAGTTAATACACCTGCAACTCACGCGCACTCCAAAGGGGGGCTTTTATTAACGGTAACGATAATTAGAAATCGGTGGATAAATTATAAAGCCTCAAGAATGCTAAAAGTGTTTTTGGCAACCCTAAAACCTGTATAGATATCAGCATAATCCGGTTCCATAGGAAGTCTCTCCGATACTCTCACACCATCTGCCAAACTATCGAAACACCCACCCTTGGCAATTTTATGTGTGTCAATAGGATCCTCATCATCCCAACTAGACACCCATTCCCACACATTTCCACTCATATCGTAGGCACCGGGTGGACTTTTAGCTTCATGTGAAATAACTTGGGCTCGATCTTGGATGGTAAGAGGGAGAGAATTAATTCCATTATAGAATCCAACAGGTGTTGTTTTAACTTGTTGGGTGTTGCTTGGAAGAGAAATTTGATCTTTATAATTTGCCCAAGATCTATCGATTGTGTCTTTTCCGAAACCATATTTGAATCGTGTTAACTTAGCATCAGATTTTGGAAGTGCCATTCCAGCAGCTTTTTCCCATTCACTTTCTGTAGGTAAACGATATCCATAATAACTGCAATAAGCATTAGCGCCATACCAACTCACTTCGATAACTGGATATGTTTCTTTTCCAGGGACAGGTACAAACAAGGGATTTGCAAGTGTTTGTTGCATGAGAATCTGTGCTAATGGATTTCCTTCCATTGTACGACAAATTAATGATTCATATTCATCAACCAAGTGGCCTTTTTTTGTCGGATGCCAATGGATTAATTTATCTTTAAAAGCTTTATTCAGCCATTCAGCAAATTGAACATTCGTCACTTCATATGTACCTATAGCAAATTCATCGAGATAAATTTCTTTTGAAGGTCTTTCATTTTTCTTTTCATCAGTAAAGGGATCTCCAATGATAGCTTCTCCCGCTGGAACGATCACAAAAGAATCACCGGCTTTATATTCTGCAGATACTTGAGTTGGTTTCCCTGCTTCATGTATTATTGCGAGAGGTTCAGGTGTCTGAAAATTTGGTATTGAGTCAAATGTAACAACAAATTGCCCACCATTTTTCATAGGTATAAATACTGATTTGCCCTTATATCTAACAATCTTTTGATCAGGTTTATCAATATTTTGTACCGTAAAACTACTTTGAGGAAGATTACTGATAATTAAAATCCCATCTGTATCTTTGTTAACATCTTGTTGTGAAATGTTATTTTTTTCTTTTGACTGTATTAAATGATCATATGCTAGATATATATTTTGAGTAGATAATGATTTTACATTAACTTCTAGAGGCCCTAAAGGTTTTTCACCAGCTTTTAAAGGTTCATAAAAAATGCGATAGTGTCCTTCAGGAAGTGATATTGTTTGTGTTCTATTAGCAATTGATTGCCTCGAAGATTTTTGTTTATTATCATGGGATTCAATAAAAACAGTATAATTCTCTACGTTACTGCTGACTACAATTCTGCCCTCTTTTTTATAATTAGCTTCTACTTGATTTTGTTTGTCGGTGTCGACAAATATTTTTTGAGGAGAAGGAGCGCTTGAATAAGGGGGATTTTCGCCTGAAAAAGTAATGATATAAAAACCTGGTTTGAGATCTTTAAATATATAATTTTGGCCTTTCCCTTGACCTATTAAATTACCATCAGGCGTTGTTAATGTATAAATAGCTTCTGGAATGTCAGTAGAGACTTTTAAACTTCCTCTCAAAACAAATTTAGCGTTAACTTGTGTCCGTTCACCCTTTGTGATGAGAATTCTTTGCGTTTGAATAGGTGTTCCAGAATCTGTTAATTTATAATTAATAACATATTCACCAGTCAGTAGAGGTCCGCTTTTCCAAGAAATTTGACCATTTTCTGGCGTTACTTTTGTTAAAATTGGCGTCTGTTCAGTATCTCTAGGTTCTACTAAAATTGTTACAGGAGCTTGACTAGATATAATTGCATTTATATTAAGGGCGCCAGTATCCCTTTGATAATATATTGTCGCGTTAATAGATTGTCCCGGATATACATTAAACGATCCATTTGGAGTGGTTTCTGGGGTGTATGCTGGGATGTTTTTGGGGATTATGAGATAGGTGCCAGGTTGAAGCGGTATTTTAGATATAGAGCCTCTTCCTCTATAAAATATACGGCCATTTTTAATGAGTTTCCAATCAATATTCATATTTGATTTGAGAGAAAACGAGGCATATTGTAGATAATTCTGTGAAGGGTAGGAGTAGCTAGGAGTTATATAAGGATTATTGTTTATGACAATGACAGCAGGTGATAAGCTCTCAAGGAAAGTTCTTGAGGTACTTGTCCCTATATTCAGCATTGCTAGTTCTTCGCGTTTAATAGGCTTATAGAACTCGGGATTTACCTTTATTTCTTGATCAATTTTCACCACCTCACCAGAATTCAAACTAAATTGACGTGGAGAAATGGGTATAAAATAATTGTCAATATTTGGAATTAAAAATTCAATTTTATACTCACCGACAGGTAAGTGGCTAATAACAACTGTCCGTTCTGTACTTGTATGACTATGCGCTACAAATTCATCTTTTTTTGGATAAAGGGTTTTTTCCAAGTTGGAGTTAATGAGCCAGAAGCGTATCCGTTCAAGTTTTTCACCTTCATGATGAATTTGATAAGTAACGATGACGGTCCCATTTTCTTGAGAGGAGAGCTGAGATTCCAATGGATGGGGCGATAGTATTGAAAAACTAAGCATGAGATTGAATAGAAGCAAAAATAAGCGTTTCATCGTCTAACCATACTGGTAATTATTAATTGTTTGGTACGCACTCTAATAACTCCTTTTCTCTTAGAATTGGTTGATAATATATATCAAATATTTTAAATTTACACCTAAGAAAAAGGAAATAGGTTAAAGATCCATGAAAATTGGTAATAATAAGTTCTTTGAAATTAATTGTGTTCAGAAATCAGATTGTTAATTAATTATTTAAATTATTTGAAAAAATAAAATAATGTTGTATAATGGTATTTGTGGAATTAATAAATCTAATAATGAAAGTAATTGTTAGTTTGAAATTTTATTAAATAACGAGATAAGAATTTTTTATGAGCTTAGATGATGACCCGAGAAAAAACGTTTTTATTCCTCCAATTGATAAAGAATTGCAAAAAAAAGTTGAGGATTTAGAGGACGTTTTCATTAAATTAACTAAATATGAAAAACATCAAAAACTTGATGAAATTGGTCATTTCATATTGGATAATCGAAATTGCCTTGATTTAAAGCATCTTGAAAAAAAATGGGATCACAATGTGAAGCAATTGGTTTCACAAACAACAGGTTTTTGGAGTTTTTTTCAAAGTTCTTCGACCAAAGAAGAGTTGTTAGAAAGAGCCCAATATGCAAAACATTTAAAAGATGTTGCGATTCGTGCAAAGAAACAGGTTAATAAAGATTGCATTCTATCGGCAAACAAAGATTTTGAGAAAATTGTTGGATCATTCAATTTTATTACAGAAAGTGGTGATTTACCTGTAGAAAACGGAAAAGATGAAGAAGCTTCACTTTCCTCTGAAGATACTAAGAAATGCTTAGAATTGCTTGTAACGTGGTTTAATGAAAAAGATCATAGTCGTTATATCGATCTCATCCATTTCATTATTAATCACAAAGATAAATTGAAAAAAGAGCTTCTTGTAATTTTTGCAGGGCAATTGGATCGATTAATCCAGAAAAATGAGTATATAATAAAGCATAAAGACAAGCTCTTGTTATTGTATCCTCAGATGTTTGAGCAAAATCCTCAATTTGCTGATTTTTTCACTTCTCTAAAATTGAACACAAAAATTGTGTATTTGAAAGATATTCGTGATCTCATTCGTGCGTAATATTCCCGTGCCAAGTATCCTTCTCACGTGCCCCTCGTGCCCGTGCCCATGCTTTTACCCATAAGTGGCTAAAAACAATATAGAGATGAGTATAGGGGCTTAAAACAACTGGAATAAATTACAATACATGATGAAAGAGTTGTTCTGTATATAATCAAAGTTACAATAAATGATGTCTAAAGCTTAACGCAGAGACGGGGAGACGGGGAGACGCAGAGAGGTTGAGTTAATAACTTAACCTCTCTGCGTCTCCCCGTCTCCCCGTCTCTGCGTTGAATTCATTTAAAGTATTTTAACATGTTTTTAAACCCCTCATTTTTTGCATTTTAGCAACTTGTGGGTAAAAGCATGGGCACGGGCACGAGGGGCAAGGGCACGGTAGAAGGATACTAGGCACGGGAACGGGCAGTCACAGCCTCAACAGGTTTTTCATCTAATTTTTCGACGTCTTTAATTTTCTCAATAGTTGAAGGGAGTACTCGTGAATATTCATCAATTTTTTGACCTTGCTGATTATAAGCAACAATCGACTGTTTTCCCTTTTCTATAGTAACAACAATGAAGTTCAGCGACGGTAAAGATTTTGCAAAATATTTCCCCATTGTATTGAAAAAGGGACTACGGGGTTTATCAACACTCCAAGCACCATCTCCCATATATACTACCCCATTAGGATTAACTTTATTATTCCACAATGGATGCGTTCTTTTATAGGCGTGATCATGATGCTCAAATGCCATTTTGACGCCTTCTTTTTCAAAAATTGGAACCCAATTACGACGAATTGCGCTGCTATGACGATTGTCAAATGAGCGGAACGAGGGATAAGCTGGCACATGATAGATGGCAAACTTATGTGTTACATCCTTACGATTCTGTAATGTTGTCTTTAACCATTTTGTTTGAGATCCTTCAATCTGATTAGCATGGCCGGAGTCCAAAATAATAAAGCTTATATGTTTGTTAAAATCTAAAACGTTATAAACTTGAGCACCGGGCATAGGGAAAAGAGTGCTAAAGACTTTCGCTTCTGAAGGTGTTTGGTCGAAGTGCCCTAATATATCATGATTGCCAATAGCACTGATGACAGGTATCAGTTTTCCATCAGGTGAAATCATTGTCCTATTCCAGGCTTGAACCCATTCGACCCATCTTTCTATTATTTCAGGGGATCTTGAATTTGCAACAGCATAGGCAATATCACCCCCTAATAAGGCAAAGCAGGGATCCATTTTTGATGCCTGAAGGCATGTATGACACATAGATTTTGTTCCATCGTCATCATGATACATATCACCACCGACAACAAAACAAATGGGTTTATCTAAATCCGCTGCCATGGTACGAAATTTATATAAGCGCTCTTTATCTGAAAGTTTAAACAAGTAATTTGAATCGGGGTTTAGGTTAACGAGTTCCACCCGATGTAATATATATTTATTTGTACGTGGTATTGGGATATCAATGGCTTTTTCAATTAACCATTCATTGTCATCAATTGCTCGGTATTCAAGATTAGTTTTGTTATCCTCAGCACCGCTAATCCATTGTATTGTCATTGTGGAAGTCGGTGATTGCTGCCAAGTTAAATAGACAGTATCAGAAGCGAGATCGGCAAAGCAAGCAAAGCCACAAAGAATAAAGCTTAGGAAAATTGCCGCCATAAGGATGCGATAAGAGCGAGTGATAGATTGCATGGGAAAATAGTAGGTTAAAATGTTAGTAAACATATACTGAGAATAACAGCACATAGAATAATAATCTAATACCATTCTAATAATAGCGAGAAAAAAAATATGTCTAAAAAAAGTAATATGAATTTTTTTCGTGAATCCTTTTCTTTTGTAGATCTAACCCAAGAATTATCAGCAAAGATTCCCTCTTGGAATAGTGGATGTGGTTTTCACTCAGAAGTGATATTAAATTATACAGATTGTGAAACAGAGTGTAAATTTTTAGAGCAGCGTCTCGAAATGGTTGCCGGTATCGGCACTCATATGGATGCACCTTCACATTGTATTCCAAATGGGGATAGTATTGATAAAATCCCTCTAGAGAAGCTTATTGTTCCGTGTATAGTGATAAATATATCCTCAAAAACAACAGAAAAGTACATTGTAAGTTTATTGGATGTCACAAATTTTGAAAATGAGCATGGTGAAATTCCAGAAGGGGCTTTTGTCATTTTTTACACGGGTTGGGATATATTTTGGAATGAGCCTGACAGATATCGTAATCATTTACAGTTTCCAACGATTTCTAAAAAAGTTGCTGAATATCTTCTAACAAAAGATATTGTAGGAATAGGCATTGATACCTTATCACCAGATGGACCTGAAAGTGGATATCCTGTTCATCAACTGATTTTAGGGGCAGGGAAATACATTGTAGAGAATGTTGCGAATGCTAATAAATTACCACCAATAGGTAGTTATTCATTAGTAATGCCAATAAAGACTTTAAATGGTTCAGAAGCTCCCATACGTCTTGTAGGATTGATTAATTTGAATAAATCTTAGTAAATGTATTGAAATATTGTTGGTTTTTAAAAGAATCTCGAATATTTTTTTTTGCGTTTCTTAATTTTATTAAGATTTTTTTATTTTCTATTTCATTAGTTCCATTTTGAATGGAAATAAAGCCGGGATCGTGAATAACATTTAAGCAATTTGAATTTCCGTAGAGACAAAACTTTTTTAAATTTTGAAGATATCCTCTTTGGGCAAATGCTAAAGAGTTATTTCTTCCATATCCTAATAAGATGCCTAATAGGATGATATTGCTTTTGATAAAGTAGTCTTGATCTGTTGGTTGGCAAACTTGCTTAAGAAAATAATCTAATGATTCACTCGGATTTGAATATCTATGAAATAGGTCAATATTGTCCTCAATTACTTTTCGAGTTGCTTTTTTATTAATCAGCACTAAAGTATTATTTTGAGGAATGAATCGAAATACAAAATTTTCAGAATTAAAATGATCTTTATATTTTGTCCAAGTGGTCCATCCATTTTTCATAATGGAATAAGCCGGATATCTGATAAAAATTTTAAGAGCATGTTTTGGAGGTGCATTGGAAAGACAAGGAAAAGTTTCGATAGAACATGGCTTCTCCCCGCATAACGTATATCCTAGAGATGTTCTATTAATGAGATATTTAAAAAAATATTCTAAACTTTGTTGGTCTCTGGGGGAAATATTGTCTATACCCACCTGACTGAACAAAGGGAGAGAGAAAACATAAGTTAAGAATAAAAATTTATACATGAATAATCAGTCTAATTCTTTTTTTTGCCTGAACATTGAGAATTCATACAAATCCCAAATACAGTAGCATCTCCACAATGTTTACAATCACCTACAATGATGTTATCCAAAGATGCTTCTTTGTTAATATCTAAATAAACACCCCTAGCGTCTTTTTCGAGGCAATTCACTAAATGGAATTCATTATCCACATTGATGAAGATGCCATTCTTTGCGACATAGACATTTGAAGGTTTTAGATAGATTTTATTACCTTCAAAACCCTCAATATAAGAATTTTCATGAGAATGCATGGATTCATGTGCGTTACAATTCATTGAAAAGCAGAAAAATAAAGTAATGATTATTGAAATATATTTATACATATTATCTCCTGAGGTTTATACCACGTGTGGTATAACTACAAGGCTATCAAACCATGTATAAGTAGTCAATAAATAAAAAATATCTATAATTCAGTTAACGCAATTCCTTCTAATAAGTTAAAGGGTTAATTATCCGAATGCATAAGGCTATTGAGTGCTATCTTCACAGCGGTGTCTTTTGTCCATTTTTGTCCATATAGTCCATACAGTCCCTATAGACCATGAAACATATGGACGATATGGACAATAATGGACTTTATGGACGATATGGACGATATGGACGAAAGACGCACCGCTGAGAAGGGTGCGCTCTGCTTACAATTGGCTAGGCGAAACCCCAATCCTCGGATTTACTAATATTCAAGATTTACATTTGAAATTGATTGCTCCAGAACTGATATCATCTTCAAAAGAAAAGAAATCGGCTCTTTGCTTTACATCGATACCAGATATCTTTAAAGTGCCCTCAATTCTCCGTTGTTTTCTTTCCAGAACAATTTTACCCTCAGCATCAGTCCCTTCAAAAATAGCTTTAGCTATGATTGAAAAAGTCACATTATTAGGCGTCTCAGTGTTAGTTAAAACGACAGCGATTTTCATTTCTTTAAATATCTTACCTTCGGAATTTGTAATAATCTTACCCTCAACAGGAATACATGATATTTCACAAGAAGTTGCCTTTGCAGAAATACCCGTATTGTAATTTTCTCCAAATGTAAGATCAGGTGCTAATTGGAGTTTGAGGAGAAGATCTTTTCCTTGTTTACTCCATGCATGATCAAAACTAACTTTTGATGCTGCTGGAGGTATGCTAGGGATATCTGTCTCTTCTGGAATAGTATCAGAAGCAAAACTGAAACTTCCGGTTATCATTAACAATGCAAATATCAAATATTTAATGGCTTTCATGTAAAATTCCTTTTTTTATTTTGACATATAACACAATAGATTTCTAAAACTGGTAATCCAAATTAAAATAATATCCCTTATTATTTTTTTCTCCAAATTGATATGAAAATACTACAGAGAGGCAATCATAAACCAAACAGGGATTCAGATCATTAATAATCATTAAAATCCCTATTTCATCATAATGGCGTATGAAAACCTATTTCGAGTAAAGTACGAATCAATGATTGTTGCACTAAAATTTACTGCGCGATCGTATGCAATTTTAAAAAAAACACATTAACAGCTCGTTGTCATAATTAAAATTAAAATAATTCGTGAATTACTGATTTTTTTAATTTTGAAGATTTTACTAGTCCAAACCCAATCCTGCACGTGCGTGTAAAATAAGAAAGGTTTTTTATGAAGTAATCATGCGAAAACGCCAGAGTAAAAAATCTTCTTACGAAAAAATTTACTCTAGCGAGTTAAGAATTGTTATTGAGGAGGACATCCACAAGGGGTATATCCACATGTACCAATACAGGTATGTTGACCACACTGCGTATTACATGTAGCTGTATAGGCTTGAGATTCAGGATTCAATAATGATTGTGTTTGTATTTGTACATCAATATCGTACGGACTTTCTGCCGGCCTTGTTAAACTGGTTAAAGTTTCTTTTTGTTGCTGTGTCATTTGTCTATTTAAATTCTCAGGCCCTTTATCCAAACCTTGATTATTAAAAAAACTAAAATCGGGATTAGGATAAATTCTCATCTTTTTCTCCTTTTTAACACGTTAAGATAACTTCATTAATCCACACCTACTATAGTGTCGATTAGTTTTATTGTATTCATAAAATATTAAAAAGGAACAAAAATAATTTAACTTTTGAAAATATAGTTATGTTAATTAATTCAAGATTGTTGTTTAATGTTGCTGCCAAAAAAATAACCTGAATAATTTAATTATAAATAATCACTTTTCAAAAAAAAAGGCGGCTTGTCATGTGTTCTAAAAGACATTTATTAATTTTCTTTTTTTCTACAATTGTTTGCTCAATTCAGTCTTTGTCTGCTCTTGAAGCATATAGAGGAACGATCATCCATTTTCTTGAAGATCCAACATTGAATATTAAGAATTCATATGAATATCTTGAAGATGGTCTTCTTATTGTTGATAATGGAAAAGTAGTCTCTTTAGGATATGCTAAAGATATCATTTCTCAAGTCCCCGAAGGTACTGAGATTCATGAATACGATAAAAACAAATTAATTATTCCAGGATTTATCGATACACACATCCATTTTCCTCAAACGGGTATGATTGCATCTTATGGTGAGCAGCTTCTTGAATGGTTAAATAAATACACATTCCCTCATGAAAAGCGATTTTTTGATAAGGGTTACTCTAAAAAGATCGCGACGATATTTACAGATGAGCTTTTGAGAAATGGTACAACATCAGCTCTTGTTTTTGCTTCTCATTCTAAAGAGTCTGTTGAGGCACTTTTTGAAGTGGCAGAATCTCGAAATATGAGAATCATATCAGGCAATGCGCTGGGGGATCGTAATCTTCCAGATTATCTTATTAAACCTCTAGATACCGCCGAAAATGAAACAAGAGAATTGATAAAAAAATGGCATGGGCATGGACGCCTTCTATACGCAATTACACCACGATTTGCACCAACATCTACAGAAGCTCAATTAAAGATGATCGGTGCTTTGTTAGAAGAACATCCCGATGTTTACATGCATACACATCTTTCTGAATGCATGGACGAAGTGATGTGGGTAAAAAATTTATTTCCTTGGAGCAAGAACTATTTAGATGTATACAACCAGTTTGGATTAGTACGTCCTCGGTCTGTTTTTGCCCATTCGATCCATATTTCAGATGATGAAATCAATCTATTAGCTGATGCAAAAGCATCTGTAAGCTTTTGTCCTACATCAAATTTCTTCTTGGGAAGTGGATTATTTAAGTGGAGACAATGTAGGAATGCAAATTTATTAATTGGTATTGGAACTGATGTAGGGGCAGGAACCAGTTTTTCGATGTTGCACACTTTGGGTGCTGGTTATAAGGTTTCTCAGCTACAGGGAGATAAGATGAATCCGTTAGAGGCATTTTATCATCTTACGTTAGGTGGTGCAAGGGCGCTTTATATTGATCAATTAGTGGGTAATTTTGAGGTTGGAAAAGAAGCCGATTTTGTTGTGTTGGATATGTGTCCGACGCCATTGATGGCTTTTCGTTTTGAGGAATGTAGTGAATTAATTGATCGATTATTTTTGCTAATGATTCTTGGCGATGATCGTAACATTTTTGAGACGTATATTTTTGGTAAGCAGCAATATAAAAAAGCTGAGGCTTAATTTCCTCATTAGAGGATATTGGAGTGTGTGTCACTTGAGGCTAAGAAAAAATTGATCTAAATCTAGAATTCACTTTGTTAGCTCGGTAGAGCGTCTGTTCAAAGCCCGGAGTTCCTTTTGTCACTCCGGGCTTTGAACAGACGCTCTTCGAGCTAACGAAGACTCATTAGACTTTTATTTAGCCTAAGTTCACTCATCTAACCTCTCTGCGTTTCTTAGAATTAACATTCAGAGTTTATTCAGGACTCGAATATTTGTTTAATTTACTTTTTTCTATTCATCCCTAAATATACCAAGCCTAATGTGCTAAAAATAGCCAAACAAAATATGGCGATTTTTCTAAATGAAAAAAATGATTTTGTTTGCGTAGATACTGGCGTAGGAAGGTTCTTGCCTTTTGCTGGCAACTTACAAATTGGAGAAAAATCTTTTATCACACATTGGTTTTTAGTGTTTACGTAAATATATGAATTAAAATTAATCAGTTTTTTGTTTATTGTATTGTATCTACTTCTAGGAACTACAAAGTCCCATGTCTTATTATCGATCATTCTACGAGTGTTATATTTACCCGTTGAAATATCATAAACCGCAGTCTCATACCTTCCTTTAGAAAAAAAATGAGAGCAATTATCAACTGGTTGATAGACGAATGGATGTAGGAAGGGGCGATTGCGCCAAATTTCAACCCATTCAAGATGAGAGTTATTCTCCTCTTGGATAACTTCTTTTTTATGCCCAATCAATTCACTGTTTTTTGTCACTTGTACTAAAATATTCTGAATGATACTTTGTTCGCTAATGTCATTATCTGGCGTACTAATCCTCTCTATAACCTTCTTTTGGTTAAGATCATATACAATTGTTTGTGTATCATTAACAAGCATGAGCTGGTTTTTTGTAAACGATGCCAAATCACCACTGAAGAAGGTAAATTGATCATACATCAAAACAGGATCATTACTTGGCAATTCATGAATGCCAACAATCTCAACTTTATTAGACGCGCTAAAAGATCCAGTTAACACAATGGTATTTTCAATCAAAGTTATTCGAAATTCAATAGGATGCTTCTTGAGATAAAAATGTGATAGGGTTTTTCCAGCAGGGTCTGTGATATGAATTTCTGAATTTTTTAAGTCAAAATCAGTTTTAATAAATAATGCTCGATTGCCATCAAAAAATGTGCATTCAAAATTTTCAAGATTTGAGGGTTTTTTAAAATCAACTTTTTTCATTGTGAATAAATCTAGGCTTTGAAATGCACGGTTGTTCCAAAAATGAACTTTATCATGAGGCTCTGACATAAACGCGTTTTGGGTAATCACAGAATCAATTATTCTTTCTTGAGAAAAGTTTCTTTCCCAATTCTTTTTTATGATTACACATTCTCGCAAAGTCCAATTTGAAAAGGGATTTTGAATATTAAATTCACGTCTTGCAGCTGTTTTCCAAAATGAATCTGTAGATTGGATACGATTACGTAGTTCGTGGCATGTATTACAAAGCATTCCTAAACTATTTGATGTTAAATAGGAAAAACAAACTTTAAGTGGATTGTCCGGTAAAGTAATAATACCTTGTGATGATTGATTCGAAGAGTTGGCTTGAGTAATATTTGCTACTTGCATAATTTAACCTTAAATTATATTTTTATACTAATATTTAAATAATATAAACTAATTAAATAATCAAAACAACCGATTTTTACAGTAAATTAAATCAATAATGCTAAAAAATAGAAACTCAGGTTATTAACCTGAGTTTTTTCTGTTTTTTATTAAGTACATCAATCCAATAGAAGCAAAAATCGTTAAGCAATAGAGAGCAATTTTTCCAAAGAAATAATAGAAGTTTTGTGGGGGCATTTGTCGATTTTTACTATTTTGTGGCAGATTTTGTTGTGACAGCTTTTCTGGCAACTTTTGTTGCAACTTTTGAATTGGTGAAAAGTCTCTTATGATACATTGATTATTATCGCTAGAGTAGATATAAGAATTAAAATTGATCAATTTTATTTTGCGATGAACGCCATCAATAAGAACTACGTTCCCATCATCAATGTGTGTTTCCAAATTATCATCATATTCTCCTGTTGACGCGTCAAAAACAATGTTTCTTATCCTATGATCGTAACCCGAAAATGAATCAAATAAAACACATCGATAGCTATTGCACATCCGCAAAGTTTGAAGTATTCCTCTATGGGAAATACCTACTTTACGCCAAATTTCTTTCCAAATTAAACGGGAACCACTCTCATCCTGAAAAAGCTCTTTTCTAAATCCTATCATTATTTTCCGAGGCATCACAGCCATTACTATTGGCCCTTCTTGCACATTCTCTTGAAAAGTCTGTATCAAAATATCTCGAATGCGAATTGGGGACAATCTTTGCGTCCCTTCGATAACGGGATGATCAATGGTTTCTATAACTTTTTTTTGATGAAGGTCATAGATAAAACTTTTTGAGTTATCAATAATCACAATTTGACTTTTTGAAATGAATACAATATTCCCGTAAAAACGTTTGAAATTTTCAAGGTCTAAAACACTTTCGTTACTTGGCAATTCATGTATGTTAACATGGTCATAACCTTCTAGAAACTTCTGAACTAATACTAGAGAATTTTCAATTAATTTGAATGTATAATTAGTATGAGCATTTAAATGAAAATGAGAGAGGATATGACCTGTTCTAGCAATAATATAAAATTCAGATTTTTGTGGTCCTAAATTTTTACGATTGGTTTTAATGAATAACGCGCGGTTGCCATCAAAAAATTCGCACTCAAAATCTTCTAAAAATTTAGGTGTTTCAAAATCCAATTTCTTATTATTCACTAAATCAAAACTTTGAAAGTTATCTTTATTCCAAAAATGCACTTGTTCTTCAGACTCAGGCGTAAAGCCATTTTCAGTTATTAGAGAACCGATCATTTTTTCTTGATAGATGTTTTTTTTCCATTGGTGTTCTATGATCACGCAGTCTCTCCAGGTCCATTTGGAGAATGGATTTGGCATATTTAAATCGCGACTTGCGACTCTTTTCCAAAAAGATTCTTCAGCCTGAATGCGATCACGCAGTTCGTGACATGTCTGAGAAAGGATTCCCAAGCTATTTGCTTTTAAAAATCCAAGGCAAACACCAAGAGGATTATTGGATAAGGTGAAAATTCCTTTTGAGGATTGATTCGTAAAATGCGATTGGGTGGTGGAGAGAGCAACATTTACAACTTGCATGATTTTGCCATTAAATTATTATTTGTATTTTTTTTTATTAAGAATATTAAGCCTAAAGTACTCAAAATTGCTAAGCAGAGGAAAGATATTTTTCTAAAGTGGAAAAAGAAATTTTGCGTTGATTGTTTAGTGATTTTACTATTTAATGAAAACTTTGGAATTGGCGAGAAATCTCTAATAATACATTGGTTATTACTGTTAGTATAAATAAAAGAATTAAAATTAATTAATTTTCTAGTATTGGAATTTTCAGGGACAAAACATTTCATGGATTTTGTTTTGATAAACGTATCAACAATTTCTCCGTTTAAAGTTTTTCCTGTTAAGGCATCATAAACAATACTGTAGCTTTTGCCAGATAAAGAACTTAAAATAAAATGAAAACTATTCCCACCTATTGGTTGACGGAGGATTGCTCTTGGAAAAAATAATTTTTCGCGCCAAATTTCTTTCCAAATGTAATGAGAACCACCTTCATCCTTCAAAAACTCTTTTTTATATCCAAATAATTCAGGTGATACAGATTGGCGGTTATCGAAGTATTGATTAGAAATCTGGATCAAAATATGATGGATACGAATTTGAGAAGCTATCTCACGACCCTCGATCATCGGAATCTCAATAGATTCTACAATCTTCTTTTGTTGAAGGTCATATGTAAAAGTTTTTATGAGGTCATTAATCATGATTTGATTTTTCGCTAAGCATGCTAAATGCCCCCCCAAAAAATGGGTGAATTGTGCATATTTTAAAACGCTATCATTACTTGGCAATTCGTGGATAGCAACATAGCCACTCATTTGGTGATGCGACTTATGTAATACTAAAGAAGTATCAATCAATAGAGCATTGTAATCAGGATGATCATTCAAATAAAAGTGAGAGAGGGTATGACCAGATTTATCGATAATGTAAAATTCAGAATTACAAGATGTTTTTTGCTGATCTCTTTTAACGAATAATGCACGATTGCCATCAAAAAATTCGCACGTAAAATTTTTTAAAAAAATAGGTGTTTCAAAATCCAATTTCTTATAATTGACCAAATTAAAACTTTGAAAGGCATCTTTGTTCCACAAATGTACCTGATCTTCAGATTCAGACATAAATGCATTTGCAGTTATTAGAGAACCTATCACATTTTCTTGATAGATATTTTTTTCCCAATTATGTTGTATACGGATTGCTACTCTTTTCCGAAAAGAATCATCAGCATTAATACGATCACGCAGTTCGTGACAAGTTTGAGAAAGGATTCCTAAGGTATTTGTTTTTAAAAAACCAAGGCAAACACCAAGAGGATCCTTGGGTAAGATGAAAATACCTTTTGATGATTGATTCTTTGGAGGCGATTGATTGGTGGAGAGAGCAACATTTGCAACTTGCATGATTATACCTTGAAAATTATTTTATTTATTAATAATTAAATAATATAAATCAATTAATTTATTATAGCAAATGGAATTAATGAAGTTTTGTATGCTATATTGTTTAAAACTATTATTTGTAATAGTAATCAATTTCCTCATTCTTTTTTGGGCCGATGACCCGCCAATTAAGTCTGAGACTATAATTATCAAAAGAAACTTGTCCAAGATATGCATCCCCATCACATAGATGTGAGTCAATAGATGTTAAGGTATCGTTTCCTGTTGGAGCCAGATGAAATAAAAATACTGGATTATTGATACCTCTCCTAAGATGCTCTAAAGAGATCATTCCAGCTTTTCTATCTAATGACCATCGGAAAATGTTACTAAAATCGGTTTCTTTTCCTTGTTCATTTTTCCAATTCCCTTTCTCTTGATAGATCATGATATCTTCGTTAGCTCTGTCGATAAGGACTTCACCTTTTCCCTTACCGCTCCAGCCACTTTCTTCTTTTGATTTTGACTTTGCATGAAAGGTTAGTTCAGTCACAACCATCAATCTCTTCCAAAAGGTCAACAGAACTTGTTTATTATCGATTTGATCAATCGTTTGAGTTGAATTTCTTATTTCTTTTATATAGCAATATTGTTTTTTTTCTTGCGGTGAGAGTAATGTGTAGGCTTTTTTTAATAATATTTCTAATTCATTCAGTAATGGACAGGCAGGATTAAATTGATAAACACGTGTTTTACCCTCAAAATAACTGTTGATGATTCCTCCCTTTTCAAGACGAAGGAGAGCCTTTTGAATGGGTGTCAGGGATGTCTTGAGAAGACGATGCAGTTGTGTTCCATAACATTTCCCGTTCACAAATAAAAAAATGAGTATTTTTTCGATGTTTTTGCTGCCGCATAAAATGTCTAACATAAAAATAATCCAACTCTAAGGGGTGTTAACCTAACTATATTTAAGTTTTTAAAATATCGTTTTCTTTCGAATAAAATTCAAGATATATGAGAAATATCAAACTGCATTCAGATTTATATAAACTATAAAATAGTTTATATGGGCTGGTTTCATTAAATAAATCAATTGAATATTTTCTTGTATTATCCATAAAGTATGTAAAAATTGATAAAGATTAGTAGTTCTGTGGTGATAATATGACGCAATATGTCGAAAAATGGACTTTAAATGAGTTAAAAATAATTTATGATCAACCATTATTGAAATTAATATCTCAAGCTAACGCAATTCATACAACTTTTCATGATCAACAAGAGGTTCAAGTTTGTTCATTGATTTCAATAAAAACTGGTGGTTGCCCAGAAGATTGTAAATATTGTTCTCAGTCTTCCCGATATCAAACCCCAACCCAAGCTCAAGCAATGATGGAGTTTGACGAGGTGCTTGAAGTAGCTAGAAATGCAATTGATCGTGGAGCAACACGTATTTGTCTCGGAGCTGCATGGAGGGAAATTCGTGATAATCATCAATTTGAAAATGCCTTAAAAATGATTAGATCTATTGCAGAATTAGGTGTCGAAGTGTGTTGCACTTTTGGGATGCTTAAAGAGCATCAGGCAATAAGATTAAAAGAGTCGGGTCTTTATGCCTATAATCATAATCTAGACTCTTCCGAACGCTTTTATAAGACAATCATAACAAGTCGGACGTATCAAGATCGATTGAAGACTCTCGATATTGTCGAAAAAACTGGTATTAGCGTCTGTTGTGGGGGGATTATTGGGATGGGGGAGAAGCCCGAAGATCGTTTAGAATTATTGCTTACTTTAAGCAAACGAAATTCACCACCAGAATCAATTCCAATTAATTGTTTGGCACCAATACCTGGAACTCCATTTGAGAATCAACCTAAATTATCGATATGGGAGTTGATTCGGATGATAGCGACAACAAGAATTGTTTTTCCTAGAGCAATGGTCCGTTTGTCGGCAGGTCGTGCGGATATGTCACATGAAGAGCATGCCTTATGTTTTCTTGCAGGCGCCAATTCGATTTTTGCTGGAGATCGATTGCTTACGATTGCAAATATGCCAATCGATAAAGACGAAGAGATGTTTAGGATATTTGGACTTAAGAAAAGACCTTCTTATAGTACCACGAAAAGTGAGGTCTAGCGCTTAACGCAGAGACGGGGAGACGGAGAGACGCAGAGATATTCTCAAATTATCTCTGCGTCTCTCCGTC
>JACDES010000005.1 GCA_013816265.1 Parachlamydiaceae bacterium
ATCGTAAATGGGTCCATATTATTAATATTGACCCATTTACGATCATTGAATCGCGGGAACTTTCGCGCAGGTCCAAATCCACATTTTAGAGCGCGGGTGGTATAGAGACCGAGTGCATTAATACGACGACTCACCTTTATTAAGAGTATTCCATGAGACATGGAATACTCTTAGTGTAATAAATTTAAAAAAATATTTTAGGAGACATATATGTCGGAAAGAAGTCAAAATGATACGCAATTTGATAAGTTAACGATCAAAATTGCCTCTGACGATGTCATACGTAATCAATGGTCCCGCGGAGAAATCAAAAAACCTGAAACGATAAACTATCGTACTTTTAAGCCTGAAAAAGGTGGATTATTCTGCGAAAAAATCTTTGGACCTACGCGCGATTGGGAATGTGCTTGCGGAAAATATAAGAAAATTAAACACAAAGGTATTATCTGCGATCGCTGCGGAGTTGAAGTGACCTTGTCAAAAGTACGTCGTGAGCGCATGGCTCACATAGACCTCGCTGTACCTGTCGTCCATATTTGGTTTTTCAAAACAATGCCTTCTCGTATCGGTAACGTTTTGGGAATGACTGCTGCCGATTTGGAACGTATCATTTATTATGAAGAATATGTCGTCATCGATGCGGGGCAAACCGATCTCGAGAAAAAACAACTCCTTAATGATACAGAATATCGTGAATCTCAAGAAAAATGGGGTCGTGATGCATTTGTTGCCAAAATGGGTGGCGAAGCAATTCGTGATCTATTAGCGAGCGAAGATCTTCTTACACAACTCGTTGAGTTAAAAGAAAAATTACGCAAAACGAAGTCTCAACAAGCGCGTATGAAGCTGGCAAAGCGCTTAAAAATCATCGAAAGCTTTACTTCTTCTACGAATAAGCCAGATTGGATGGTAATGTCGTGTGTTCCGGTTATTCCACCTGATCTACGTCCATTAGTCCCTCTTGATGGTGGTCGTTTTGCAACTTCTGACTTAAACGATTTATATCGCCGCGTTATCAATAGAAATAATCGTTTAAAATCAATTTTAAAGCTAAAAACACCTGAAGTTATCGTTCGTAACGAAAAGAGAATGCTTCAAGAGGCTGTCGATGCGTTATTCGATAACGGTCGCCATGGTCATCCAGTGATGGGCGCGGGTAATCGTCCTCTTAAGTCATTATCTGAAATGTTGAAAGGTAAGCAAGGTCGTTTCCGTCAAAACTTACTTGGTAAGCGTGTTGACTATTCAGGCCGTTCGGTTATTATCGTTGGTCCAGAGCTTAAATTTAATCAGTGCGGTTTACCTAAATTGATGGCTCTTGAATTATTCGAGCCTTTCATCGTGAAACGTCTTAAAGATTTAGGTCATGTTTACACAATTCGATCAGCGAAAAAAATGATTCAACGTCATGCCCCAGAAGTTTGGGACGTATTGGAAGATATCATTAAAGGTCATCCAGTTCTCTTAAACCGTGCGCCTACGTTGCATCGTTTGGGTATCCAAGCGTTTGAACCTGTCTTAATCGAAGGTAAAGCGATTCGTATTCACCCTCTCGTCTGCGCTGCTTTCAACGCCGACTTTGACGGTGACCAAATGGCGGTTTATGTACCCCTCTCTATTGAAGCTCAGCTTGAAGCAAAGCTTCTAATGATGGCACCGGATAACATTTTCTTACCTTCATCTGGTAAGCCTGTTGCGATTCCTTCTCAGGATATGACCTTAGGTCTTTATTACCTGATGATCGATCCTCTATACTTCCCTGAAGCTCACGGTTTGAAAACGCGTATTTTCCGCGATGGCAAAGAAGTATTGCTCGCTCTACATGCTAGCGGAAGCTATAATTGGTATGAAGCACCTGCAAAAGGCAAAACTGTCGATGATCGTAGAGACTTTATGCGTGGATTACGTATTCATGAAAAAATTAAAGTACGTACAGAAAACGGTATTATCGAAACAACACCAGGTCGTGTTGTATTCAATACAATAGTACCAAGAGAACTCGGATTCCAAAACTACAGCTTACCTAAGAAGAAAATGGGTGAGTTGATCATGCAATGCTACAAAAAAGTAGGATTGGAAGCGACTGTACGTTTCTTGGATAACCTTAAGAATCTAGGATTCTCCGAAGCAACGAAATCTGCCCTCTCAATGGGTGTGTGCGACGTGAAGATTCCTGCGATCAAAGTGAAAATCTTAAAAGATGCTCATGAACGTGTGGATCTCGTTCGTAAACAATATGAAGATGGTATCATCACAGAAGGTGAGCGCCGTTCTAAGACGATTAGTATTTGGACAGAAGTGTCCGATGTGTTGTCTGAAGAATTGTTCAAGCTTATCAGTGAAGTAAAAGATAGCTCATTGAATCCTTTATATCTGATGCTAGACTCTGGAGCTCGTGGTAACAAGTCTCAGATTAGACAGCTAGGAGCATTGCGTGGATTGATGGCGACACCTTCAGGTGACATTATCGAATCTCCAATTACCTCTAACTTTAGAGAGGGATTATCTGTTATTGAATTCTCAATCTCTTCTCACGGTGCGCGTAAAGGTCTTGCCGATACAGCTCTTAAAACTGCTGACTCTGGTTACTTAACACGTCGTCTCGTTGATGTTGCACAAGATGTGATCATCACAGAAGAAGATTGCGGTACTTTGAATGGTATTGATGTCATGGCGATTAAGCAAGGTCAAGAGGAATTGCTTCCACTTAAAGATCGTATCTTTGGACGTACTGTTTGTGAAGATATTTTCCAACCTGGCGACAGCACAAAAATATTGGCGAAAGTTGGTGATACACTCAATATTCTCCAAGCAGAAGCTATTGACGACTCAGGTATTGAAAGTATCCGTATCCGTTCTGTATTAACTTGCGAAACAAGACGCGGTGTTTGTGCGAAGTGCTATGGAGTAAACTTAGCTAATGGTCGCTCTGTAAGTATGGGTGAAGCGGTTGGTATCATTGCTGCACAGTCTATCGGTGAACCTGGTACACAGCTCACGATGCGTACATTCCACTTGGGTGGTATCGCGTCTGCCGGCCTCAATCCTGAAATTGTGACTGAACATGAAGGTATCCTTATTTACTCCGATCTTCGTACTGTAAAAACAGAAGAAGGTTATTGGGTTGTTCTGAATAAAAACGGAAGACTTAATATTGTTCGTGATGAAGGCCGTACGCTTGATGAATACAAGAAGCTTCTTTCTACAAAATCGATCGAAGCGCTCCAATCTTTCAACATCGAGCTCGGTACAAAAATATTACAAACGGATGGATCGAAAGTAAAACCTGGCATCCGTGTTGCAGAATGGGAACAACATAGTATTCCAATTATTTGCGATAGACCTGGTTATGTTCGTTACGAAGACCTCGTTGAGGGCTTATCGACAGAACGTGACGTAAATAAGCGTACAGGCCAAACTGAACTTATCGTTAAGCAACATCGTGGTGAATTGCATCCTCAAGTTGCGATTTATGCCGATCAAGCTTTCGAAGAATTGGTTGGAACATATCCATTACCGGTTGGAGCTATCATCTCTGTTGAAGAAGGTGAATATGCCTCAGCAGGTAAGATGTTAGCGCGTCTTCCACGTAGTGCGATCAAAACAAAGGATATCACTGGTGGTCTTCCTCGTGTTGCCGAGTTATTTGAAGCACGTAAACCTAAAGATTCTGCAGAAATTGCAAAAATTGATGGTGTGGTCGACTTCCGCGGTGTTCAAAAGAACAAGCGTATCGTCGTCGTTCGTGATGAAATGACAGGTATGGAAGAAGAACATTTGATTCCTCACACAAAGCACTTAATCGTACAGCGTGGTGATCACCTTGTGAAAGGGCAACAATTGACTGATGGTCTTGTGATCCCGCACGAAATCCTAGATATTTGCGGTGTTCGTGAGCTTCAGAAGTACTTGGTAAACCAGGTTCAAGAAGTTTATCGTCTCCAGGGTGTGGATATTAACGATAAACATATTGAAATTATCGTGCGTCAGATGCTCAAGAAAGTACGTGTCATCGATCCAGGTGATACAAGCTTGCTTTATGGCGAAGAAGTTGATAAGAAGGAATTCGAACAAGAGAATCTTAAGGTTACCCTTGAAGGTGGAAAGGCAGCACAAGCTACGCCGGTTCTGTTGGGTATCACGAAGGCATCGCTCAGTACCGAATCGTTCATTTCGGCTGCATCGTTCCAAGATACAACACGTGTCTTGACAGAAGCAGCATGTGCCGGTAAGACGGACTACTTATTAGGCTTCAAAGAGAACGTTATCATGGGTCATATTATCCCAGGTGGTACAGGCTTTGAGCGTCATAAGCGCGTTAAGAAGTTCGTTGATAGCGAGCATGAGGAGCCTCTAATATTTGACTTTACCGATGAGGTAGAAAGCGAAGAAGAGCACACAAGCAAGAAATAATTACTTCAAGTAATTGAAGTAATATTGTGTTCAAAGCCTTGGTTACAGCAATGTAACCAAGGCTTTTTTTTGTGCCTGAAAATGTATTATTGAACTGCGAACAGTTCAACGCCTCTACACCATAACTAGGGTTACGTAGCCCTGAAAGACCAAGCAAAACCCCTGGTTAGCGTCAAATCTACACGTGTTGGCTTGATAGATACTTGATCCTGTCCCAAACTGCGGAGCAGTTAAATATAGGTAGCCAGGGGTGTGCGTAGGCCTGAAGGGCCAAGCTAAACCCCTGGATAGCATAACAAAAAGATCGAACTGCGGATGCAGTTCAATAAATAATATAAAATTAACTAAGTCCTAAGAAAAAATATATTTTTCATCATATTCAACACTATGTTTTTGTAAAAACCCAATATATTCATCAACAAATGATTTGTTTGCATGGTGTTCTTTTTGCTTTAGAATATATTCTTTAACTTGATCTGTCATTGATTTGCTAACGCTGAAAATTCCATAACCACGTTGCCAAGAAAATTCTGTTGCAACATTATAGTTGGTTTTAATAAATTTAGTTGTGCTTACTTTGATATCTTTTACCAAAGTTGCCAAGTTGTTATCTGGCGAGACCCTAATCAGCATGTAAATATGATCTTCAATTCCACCAATTTGTATAAGATGAACGTCTTTATTTTTCATTATTCCAAAAATGTATTTATATAATTGTTCTTCAATTTTTTCGGAGATGTGAGGGATTCGGTCTTTTGTAGACCAAACTAAATGATAATATAAGGCACTAAAAGTACTCATATAATTGCTCCTAATCATTATTGAATATATATATTCTGGCTTGTTCTGGAGGTTGATAAAAATTTATTGAAATGTAACCGCAATTTGTTGTTATAGCATACGAAATCTTGGACGGTCAAATATTAATTGGGAACTGCAATTATTGGCGTATTATTGAACTGCATCCGCAGTTCTATTTTTTTTCTATGCTTCCAGGGGTTTAGCTTGGCCCTTCAGGCCTACGCACACCCCTGGCTACCTATATTAAACTGCTCCGCAGTATAGAAAATATGAAGCAATAGTTGTGTCATGTAACAAATTGTGTATTAATAAACAAATTGTATTAGGAAGCAGACTGCGGAGCAGTCATATTTAGGTAGCCAGGGGTGTGCGCAGGCCTGAAGGGCCCAGCTAAACCCCTGGATAGGATAACAATAAGATCGAACTGCGGATGCAGTTCAATAATACGCCAATAGTTGGGATGAATTCATTATGATTTATTCGCGATTTCCCTAATTAATTTTTAGCGAGGTACTCAGAAATTTTAAGTGCGGATATAGTTTAATAATCTTCATCTAATATTTTTTTTCTACCATCCCCACGCCCCTTTCTATTTACAAACCACTTTCTCGCAAATAAATAGATTGGACATATCTCATAAATTCCATAAAAGATGATCGCCATGGTCCTCGTATTGCCACATGACCTCTCTGACCTAATTTGAGGCTCGGATGATCTTCAAGAAGGATGCGCACAGCAAAATAGCTCTCAACTAATAACAATTTCCCTTCTTTATCCTGATTTACAGGTAATTCACCTTTGTTAGTTGAAGCTAAAGGAGGATAATTTAGGATATTCTGTCTAACCGGTGAAAGTTCAATTACTTTTCCCTTAAAGCATTCAAGACTTCCGTCTAATCGAAATGTAACAGGATAGCCTTCTTTAATAAAATGGACATGCTTTTCAGGAACGAAACAGAGAACCTGAATATCCTGTAAGGCAGCTATTTTGGCAATGACTTGATTTTTTGATATATATTCACCGGGTCTGAGCGTATCATCCCATTCGTAGACTACCCCTGAAGCATTTGATTTGAGAGTCAATTGCTTCTGTTTTTGTATCAATGCACGTAATTTCGACTCAGCGGAAGCTAGTTCAGCATTCTTTTCTGGTAAAAATGCACGATCTTTTTCCTTAATAGAGAGAATATGTAATTGCGATTTAATAATACTGATATCAGCTTTAATTGAATTGATCTCGATCTGTAATGGCGAAGAAGTGAGATTGAGCAATACTTGATCAGGTTGAACTTTATCACCTAATTTGAAATGAATAGATTCAATCTTCCCTTCCAATGGCACATAAACGATTTGATTTTCAGAAGCAACGGTAATGGCGGTAAAACGCTCTCTATGAGGGAGTGGGATAACAAACCAAAAGAAGATAACGGATAAAATGAGGGTAGTGATAGCGGAGCGTTTGTTCCACGTTAAAAACGGTGCTAGACGTATTAGTTGTTTGGCTTCTGACACAAATGGTGGTAATAAAAAAAATGCAATTTCGACTCCAAATAGAAGGATACCCAAAGCCTTCGTAAACTCATAATACACGAAAATAGCGATGACGGTATAAAGAATCAAGCGATAAATCCATGTATAGATGGAATATATTAACATGAATCCTCTTCGATGAACACTTACTCCTTCCTCCGGTGGAGGAATATTGAGTCCTAATAACCATTTCCTCAATTGCCACCGAGTGTAAGCAAACGCACGCGCTTGAAGATTATCAATACCGGATATATCACTCATTAAATAATAGCCATCGAAACGCATAGCAGGGTTTAAATTAACCGCTAATGTTGATATCCAAGTTGCAGAAGCAATAACGAAAAAGACACTTTGTAATAAACCTGGTGAACTTAAAGTCCACCCTAAGGTGGCAAGGCCCGCTAAAATCACCTCAGCAGCAACTCCTGCAAATGAAATCGCAAGACGTTGACTCCGTTTATTAAGCTTCCAACCATCCGTAACGTCGGTATAAAGAACAGGCCACAAAACAATGAAGGCAATCCCCATTGTTGGAATATGCAGTCCATAATACTTTGCCACATAGGCATGTGAAAACTCGTGTATAATCTTTACACAACTGATGGCCAGTCCATAAATGATAAGTCCATTAAAGTTAAAAAAGTATGGAAACGTAGTTAAAAATTCAGAAAAACGATCTATCAGTCGAAAGAGTCCGATTACAGTCAATATGAAGTACAGAAGCAAAGCAGGGGATGAAACAAATGGACGGACATATTGAAGAGTCTTTGATAAAAACACATCTGGATTTAGGATCGGTACTCGAATATATAGATAATGATATAGGGTCCACATGACCGGATGCATTTTCTTTTGCTTAGCTTCTTTTGAAAATTCTTCGGAAGCTCGAGGTATCGCAAGAAGACTATTTTTTGCAGCATCTTCAAAAAAACTTTGGACTTCTTCTGTCGTTACTTTTAAAGTAGATTTTTGATTTAACTCATTCGTTAATTGGGTTAGCGTCATTCCGGGTTTTAAATGCTGAAGAATTGTGAGTTCATGCCAAGAAATTTTGTAATATTGCCCTTTAATAGGATCTAAGCAGTTATAAGTAGGCGTGCCATCAGGATCTGCAGGACCTGGATAAATTTTAATATCCCCTCTCAGTAGGGGTAGGGGCTTTTCTTGTATAGGAGCGTTGAGTGAGAAGGTCATGAAGGGGTCATTCCTTGATTTATTTTCTCTTTAATATATAAATATAAAAATATTCTTTGATGTAAATGATAGCAAGTCGAACTTTTTTTAAATTCTTTTTTATTGCTTGGATTATTTTATGCTTACCCTCATGCATAAAAAAAATGGATGTAAATGAGCTTCGTGATGAAAATATGGTCGCTGATCTTGAATTACTTGAATATATCCAAGAACCCGTCATTGAAGAACCCCTTACACTACCCGAAATATTGGAAATTGCTTTCGCTTACAATCTGGATATTTATGCTCAACAATATGAACGTGAAGTCCAAGCTCGGATCTCAAATGCACAACATCTTCAAATGCTTCCAGCATTAACAGCCGATGCATTTTATAACTATCGTTCTAAAGATACTTCTGCTTTTACAAAATTGGTTGGAGCACCAAAACCTGCAATTCAACCAAAACAGTTTCCTCAAATTTCTTCTCTAAAGACAACATTTCAAGATGATTTACGTTGTACCATTAATTTTATCGATATGGGTTTAGCCTATTTTCGAGCTAAACAAGAAAAAGATCGCACTCTTATTATTGAACAGCAACAGCTTCGTGCACGCCAAAAGCTCGTATTGGATATCACCGAACAATATTGGAAAGCTGTGGGTGCTAAAAGAACATTGAATGATATGCTCGAAATCATTCGTTTATCTGAATCCTACCAAAAAGCATTAGCCCATCAAATCGAAGAAAGATCCATTTCTCAGCTTCAAGGTTTGCAAGTGGCCAGTCGTCTTGTCGACCAACAAAGTCAGTTTGAATCCCTTCGCTATTTATATGAAAGCTCTAAAATTCAGCTTGGCGGTTTGATGGGCATACTTCCAGGTACTTATTTCGAACTTGCTGATGTAGATAATGACCTAAAAGAAATTGAAATATATAACATACGTGAAGTTGAAGAAGAAGCTCTAAGAATGCGCCCAGAATTGTATGTAAAGGATTTAGAGGAAAGAATTTCTATAGATAAAGTCAAGGAAAGTATTATTCCAATGCTTCCAAATGCATCTCTTTTTGAAGACACAAATTATGACCAAAACCCCTTTATTGTACACCATTATTGGTGGTCAATAGGGATGCGTGCTACATGGAATCTTTTCTTAATTCCTCAGAAAATGCAAGAAAAGCGCGCAGCCGAAGCGCAAAAGGAATTTTCAAAGGCTTCTCGTCTTGCTCTTGCTGTCGGAATCATGTCACAAGTCCATTTAGCATATATGAATTATCGAGATGCACTTAATCAATATCAGATCGCATTGCGTTCATTAGAGATACGTGATCGCTTAGCTGTCATCTCTCAAAAAATTCAGGGAACGGGAGAATTCACCGGTATCGATGTTTTGAACTTTGATAGCGATGCCCTTTTGGGAAGAATCAATGTAATGAGACTATATGCCAGCTTGAAAATAGCTGAAGAGCAGTTAAATTTTGCTATCGGAAGACCTTTTAACTTCCCAGATCCCTGTGATAAACCCGATGTAGAATTAAGTAATCAAGAGGTTACACCAGCCTCAAATGAATTTTAGACATAAAATTAAGGTAAAATTAGGCTATATATGATACGTCAATTTTTTGCATCAGTTCTTATATTTAGCATGGTAGGCGTTGCTTTTTTTGCTATTTGGATAGGTTTTGATTCCGATCCAGAACTAATTGAAAAAAGCTATTCGACTTTAAGTTTTAATAAAAACCGGGAGTTACTCGCTAAATCTGAAAATGTAGTTTCAGATGTGGAAGTACAACAAAATTTATCCAAGCCAGATGTAAAGCCTGTCGAAGCTTCACAAGAAGATCTCACTAACTTTAATTCCGATCCGAGCCTTCCTCCTTATGAGGTTCCTAATCTAAATCCTGAAACTGAATTTAAAGAAGAGGCTCCCTCCAATGACTTCCCTGTTATCTTTAAAGCATTTTATCGAGGAATATTATCTGCCGAAGTGACTGCCATTGTTGAAAAAATCACTCATCGTATGGGCGAGCGTTTTAAAGAAGGGGAACTTTTAGTTCAGTTAGACGATACGATATTTCAAGGGTATCGTGTAAAAGCTGTTGGAAACGTGGAAAAAGCAAAGGCAGAATTGGCGTCAAAAGAGAAATTATTTAAAGATGGCATTGCTTCAATTTTTGAAATAAAAACAGCAGAAGCCAATTTAGGTATTGCAAATTCAGATTTAATCAATGCCGATCATGCTATAAACGGATGTTCTGTACGGGCACCTTTTGATGGAAAAGTTGTAAATATATTGATCGAAGAGCATGAACTGATCCAAGAAGGAAAGCCCCTCATTGAAATTGTAAATGATGATTATCTAATTGGCCAAGTTCTATCTCCAGCTAGATTACTCCCTATATTGGCTATTGGCAGGCCTGTGAACATCTTCGTTCAAGAAACGGGAACGATAGAGGTTGGCAAAATACTTAGATTAGATGCGATCATTGACCCAGCAAGCTCCTTACTTAAAGTCGATATCATTGTTGATAACAAAAATCAGAAACTTCGTTCGGGTATGATTGGACGTGTGATTTTAAGTGATGAGGCATTAAAATTAATGTCTCCAGATCAATCTAATCAAAAGAGTGAGAAATAGAAAATGACTGCTCCGCAACCAAACCAACAACAAATATCCTCTAAAGAGGCGCTTTACGCACTTAATTTATTAACAGTTATCAATAAACTAACTTTAAAAACTTTTAGCGTCAAAGAGCGAAATGACCTGATATTTCTCATCTTAAATGATACGATTCAAGTCGTTAGATATGATCGAGCAGCATTGTGGAGCTTTGAATATCAATCACCCAAATTATTAGGAGTTTCAGGACAATCCGGTGCTCAATCGACTACAGACATCGCAAAAAAATGGAAGAATCTTGTAGAGAATATTACTGATTCCACAGTTCCACAAATTCTTAATGCAGAGCTTTTCTCTAAAGGAAAAGAAGAATGGGAAGCCTATACGGGAGCAGCTCCACATCCCTCTGTTCTATGGTTTCCGATAATGGTAAATGGGAAAAAAAAGCTGGGACTATGGCTAGAGCGTTGGAATGGAGGAACATGGGCTCCTCAAGAAGCTGAAATTCTCAATTTTTTAATCCAAGCGTATGGATTAGCTTGGGCAAATTTTTCTCCCAAATTTGCAATTCATAAATTTAGAAATAGATTGCTATGGGCGTTAGGATTGTCAGCATTAGCTCTTTTATTTTTAGTACGTATTCCTCTAAGAATCGTAGCTCCTTGTGAAGTGATTCCAAAAGATCCAATATTAGTTACAGCGCCTCTTGAAGATATTGTAGATAGTGTTAAAGTTAAACCTGGCGAACAGGTAAAACGTGGTGAAATATTATTTGAATACGATAAAAGGGTTGCTCTTCAAACTTTAAAAATTGCCGAAGACCAAGTAAAAGTTGCGCAGCAGGATCTCACACGTTCTAAAACAATGGCATTTACTGATGAGAAAGCCTTAGAAGAGGTTACAGTTTTAGAAGCGAAATTAAAGAAAGAAGAAGCAAATTTACAATTAGCTCGTTATCGTGCTAGTCAATTGGTTGTTCATTCCCCATTGGATGGTGTTACAATTTTAGAAAATCCAGATGAATGGAGAGGTAAGCCTGTAAAGGTGGGTGAAAAGGTTTTGATGGTAAGCGACCCCAAAAAAACGAAGGTGCGTTTATGGATTCCAGAAGGTGACAATGTCGCTCTGGATATGAATAAGCCGATAGAGATATTTTTGAACGTGACTCCTACAGTAACAAGAGAAGCAAAATTGAATTTTATATCAAATGCGAGTAGTGTGACATCACAAAATTTAGTGGCTTTTATGGCAGAAGCTGATTGGGTGAAGCCACAAGAAGATGTTCGCCTTGGGTTAAAGGGAAGCGCAATTCTTTATGGTGAAAAAGTAACTCTTTTTTATTGGATTATGCGTAAACCATGGGCGACATTCCGAAATTTTATTGGGTTTTGAGATCCATACAAAGTTTGATGTCGATTGCTGTATAAATGTTAAGAAAAAACATACAATTTTAAACCAAAAAGAGAAGGTTATATATGATTCAAGAAGAACAATTGCAAAAAATGAAAAGGGCTCTTCAGCGAGTGTTTTCACTACCAATTACAAGATCTACATTTAAAGAGATTCAAACAACGGTATTTACGTTTACATCACAAGATAAAGATGACGCAAATATGGTTTTAGAAGCTATTTTAAGTGGTGAAGTGAAGTTAGATGGGAAGTCAAAAGAAAAAGTAAATGGGAAATTATTAAAAGAAATTGTGGATGAATATTGTATCCCAACGAGATTATCGAAAGATGTTCTAGAAAAGGGTGAATTTATCAACTTCATGAGTTCTGATATGTTGCGACAAGGAAATGCAATTTTGTTTACAAATGATATTCGACGTGTAGATGGAGAGCATTTTCAGTTTTTTTCCGAGCCTGAAGGAATTATTCGTTTGATCGAGCATTTTACAGGAAGATTGGAAGAAATAAATCGATTGGATAATGCGAAGGAATTTTTAAAAGGCCATTCAAATGAGTTATTAGCATTGAAAGATCGTTATGAAAAGCTCGGTAAAAAATAACAAATTGTACATTAAGTTAGACGATCATGTGGCTTATTTTGTTTGTTACATGTAGAGTATTTACGTGAAGAGTTTACAAGCGTAATATCTCAAGATCTTCACAAATATGGCGCTTCATAACAAAGCGAAAGAGGACTTTCGCACTTCAAACGCGTTGCGTAGCTTTAGGAAATATTTAAGCTAGTCGATGCGTTTAACACGCTTCGCGTTCAATTAATAATAGAATTCTCCAAAGCTACGCTACGCGTTTAACGCGCTTCGCGTACAATTAGAAATAGAATTCTCCAAAGCTACGCAACGCGTTTAACGCGCTTCGCGTACAATTCTCCAAATCTACGCAACGCGTTTGGAGTGCGAAAGTCCTCTTTCGCTTTGTTATAAAGCGCCATTTAGTTAACACGACTAGATTTGATGCCCACAAGCCTTTGGAGAGCAAAAAAATCTCTTACATTTCATCAAAAGTCATCAAAAGTCATCAATAATATTTATGCTATCAATTTTAAAATTAGAAATTGTTTTATAAAAAGAGGGTATGCATGTTTGTTGAAACCAACTTGCTGAGCACCAAGGGTAATCAGTTGCATCTTGAACAAGGCCATGTCGTACAGGATTTTGATTAATATAATTTAACCTGGCAAAATAGGAATATTGATAAGTAATATGACTATCCCAGTATTGCCACCAAACTTTTCTGTTTGGCGTATTGTCTTTTGAGTTGATATATCTTGTTGTATTTACATGCAATTCCGACATCCAACTTGAAAGATTGGATGGGTCATGAGGAGATTGTGCAATAAAATGATAATGATTTGAAAGAATAGCCCATGCCTGAAGTTGCCAACCATATTGTTTGGCAGTATTTAATAATTCTTGGTGTAAAAAATCTAAATATTCTGATTGTTTAAAATAGTGAATCTTCTGATAAGTCCCGCTAGTTATCATATAGGTCCCAGATTGAAGAATACGATGTGGTGGGGCGTGTGGCCAATCATTCATTTCGTTCAACCTTCGAGGATAATTCCACAATGAAAGCGAAAGAGGACTTTCGCACTCCAAACGCTTTCGCGTAGCTTATTACGAATCAAGTATTCGTTCACTTTGTTAGTAAAAAGCTGCGTCATCAATAAGATCTCAATGTGTTTAAAATAGTGTGTTTTCTTATAAATGGCCAATCATTCATTTCGTTCAACCATCAAGGATAATTCCACAATGAAAGCGAAAGAGGACTTTCGCACTCCAAACGCTTTCGCGTAGCTTTAGGAAATATTTAAATTACGCGAAAAGTTTAACACAATTAAAAATACAATTCTTCAAATTTACGCAACGCGTTTGGAGTGCGAAAGTCCTCTTTCGCTTTGTTACAGAGCACTTTATTGTTCTCAATACTCCGTTACGCCACAAAAGAAAAAGAACCATCAGCATTAACACCTAAAAATCCTTGAGTAATACTATTCAACATAGTAGCTACAACAACTTGTCCATTTTCATAACCAATGTGATCCGAAACATAAAATTCATGATTTATCGATTGGTGAACTAATTCGCTATAACTCAAATTCACCGATTCATCAACGCTAGAACTACCCAAAACCATTTGCTCGTTTGATCCAATATCTGAATCGTGCAATAGATCGATTGAACGGTTCATGGAATGATCTACCAAATCATGAGAATGCGAATCATGATCATTTACAGAGTGTAGATTTAAATGATGTTTCCCCATTAAATCAATAATAGCTGGGTTTTTTGGATTAACCCCAAAAGTAGAAAGACCATTATCTTTCTCTATTGAGTTATTTCGAAAAGAAGTAGAAAAATGAGTGTTAAAACTTTTGCTAACTGAATAACTGTCATTTGGGTTATTCGTAACGCCTTGATTAAGCATGTTCGTTAGAGGGATAGAACTAGGTAACAATTCCCCGCCGATGGCTTCTTCAGTTTTTATTGCAGTTAAAGACCTAGCAGTAGTTAAAGTGCGATCATTAGCTGCGTTATTTTGTGTATCAATAACGGCTTTAGGTGCGGCTATGTCTAATGTTGCTGCTGTTGTAACTGGTTTTACATGAATGGGGTGTTGTCTGAAGTATTTATTGTATTCCGCTGATGTTGGAGGAGTGAATTGACGGGATAGAAGAGTCAGGGTGTTGTTAGTTGTATGCCCATTCGTACTATCATATAAACCAGAAGCAATTTTTACGAATTTTTGTACTTCAGCTGGAACAGCAGGAGTGACGGGTGTATCTGATGAGTCTGTAAGCGTAGTTGCTCTTAATAATGGGTTAGTAGCAGCAGCTTCTTTATCGATTGTATTTGGTTTAAGGGGGGTAAGTGAGCGAAAGTTTGCGTCAGGAACTTGAGTTTGAGGGCGAGAATGATCCTTCAACTGATGATCGAACGCATTGCGATCAAATACTCTATCTGCAGACGGGGAAATTAAGCTTGAAATTGCTCCATCCAAGACAATTCTCTCTTCTAGTGCAATAAATTTGAATCTCATGGGCCCTCAAAAAGTTAATGTCTGTGTCGAAAAATTCACTATTTTTCATCAAGATTTGTATTTAAATCTTATTAATCTTTTTTGATTAAAATTCAATGTATTTTCCCTATAAGATTGCGAAAATAATTATTTGTTCTATTGTTCTAGTTAGTTGTTACTATTAATTGTCTTAATTGCTGTAGTTTAATTTCGATGTTTTAATTTCATTTGCATAAACAGCGATTATGTTTTATAATATTAATTATATATAATATGATACATTATAAAATTAATGTTTTTTAATTAAATTAAAACAGAGGTGTTTCATGTTTCCAACTGGCGATTTTCCTCCTAAAAAACCAATTGAACCAGTAGTACCATCGTCTGCTAGTTCTCAAACTTCGGATGTACCCTCTGCAGGAAGCGCATCATCAGTGAGCATTCCTCCCTTGCGAAATGTTATAAATGTAGATGGTGCGGGACCTCCTAGTACTGTTGATGCCACAAGGGAAGTAGCAAAAGCTGCTTTATCAAGTTCAAGTCCCCAATCTCACACTCCCCTGAAACCTGACCAAGTTAGTCCATCTGGCAGAGGTGTTGAAATTGTTTTTTCTGAGATCGAGGCTGAATTGCCCCTTGCTGTGGCCGCAGTTCGTAGACTAGACGGATCGTCTCCTGTTGGGCCCCCAAGTAAAGATAACATAGAAACGAAAGCTGATAGTTCGGATCCAGTTCTAACGCATGTTAGAAGTAGCAAAAGGTCGGAGGCCAAGAGGAATGCAGGAGCAGGTGCAGCAGCTCCTCCCAAACCAGCTGCTGCCCCCGTCGTCGCTGCTGCAGGAGCAAGAGGATCAGCTCATACTTATTCTGCCACCGCCACCGCTGGCTCTGCATCAACAGCTGGTCCTAGTGCCGGTTCCGCTACAGCTTTACCAGCGGGAGGTGGAGCAGGTGCTGCAGCGAAGCCTGTTGACACGCGTGTCGCAGAACTCACTCAACTGAGATCTAAGACGCAATTGGCTAGTGGTGCCTTAAGTCAGAGTGAAGAATCAAGGGCAACATTGGAAGCATTGCAAATACTAATGGATAAAGGCGGAGATAGAGAAGAGGCTCTTAGGGCTGCAGAAAAGAAACCTATAAGTACCGAGGCAGAGATAGCATATAAAAAACTCCTAATCGAATATATATATAAACATGATGCACATGTAGATGCTCATTTTATATTGGTACATAATGGAGAAAAATTTTCAGATGCCAGAGCGCATATAAATGATGTTGAAAAAAGGATTGGTGTTTTAAATGCAAAAAAAAGCGAAATAACACCATATGAAAAATTTCTTTTATCGGAATTAGTTGAGGGTTTACCGAATCTTCGTGCCGCTGCTGCTGGAGGAGGTGCAGGTGCAGGAGGATCAACTCATACTTCAGCCGCTGCTACAGCTACCGCCGCCTCCCCAGCAACACTAGGAGCTGGTGCAGGATCTGGAAGCAGTGCTGCAGGAACAAGTGATCCTTCTAGATCAGTTCTCACATATAATGCATTAGCTAGACAAATTTTTGATGTACGTAAAGCAAATAACGGACAATTGAAAGCTGTAAAAGATGCAATAAAGTTATTAAAATTAAAAAAAAATAAAGATTTAGTAATTAAAGATGTTCAGGCTATGTTAGGGGTAGGCGAAGGAACTAATTTGTGGAAAGCACTACAAAAGTTGGATTATAATGAATCTACAGGAGAAGTAACCTTTAATAGAGATCCAGTGCCTTCAAGTGTTAGTTCCTCAGCCGCCGCAGCCGCAGCAGGAGCAGCCCCAGCTGCAGATGCAGATGCAGTCGCAGCAGAAGCCGCCCGCGCAGCAGCAGCAGCCGCCGCCGCCGCAGTTGCAGCCGAAGCAGTTGCCGCAGCCGCAGCCGCCGCAGCCGAAGCAGCAGAAGCCGCGAAAGCCGCCGCACCGGCAGCATATATAGCTTGTGGAACTAAGGATAATATCAAATCTACAGATCCTACTCAAAGACAGATTTATAATGTTACTAAAAATATCATGAAAGTAGGGGGGGGGAATGTTGATCTTGCATCCATAAAAATTAATACAGTATTTGATCAAATTCATGGACAATATGAATATGACACTTATGGAGGGGCTACTGGGAAACCCCGTATTTTATTAAATTGTAGATATGAAATAGAATTCGTAGATGATCGTTTTCCAGATGTGATACAGAAAGTAATACTTGAAGATAGAAAAATTTATACAGATGATACCGATATAAAGATTGCCCTTCCCCGTGCTTCTGAATATGGTACATTAGTTTGTGAACTGGCAAGAGTTTATCTACTTAAATGGAATAATATTGATTATGAAGGTCCATTGAAAGCTTTTTATGATCTGCCCGATAATGAAAGACAAAAGATAATGAAAGAACCTACCGCTTATATAGATTTAAAAAAGGATGATCAAGGTGTGATAACAGGCGCTAGCATAAAATTTTCAAATAAAGTAACTCTTGCTCAACCATATAGTGTTAATGATTCAAATGAGGGGTACTATATAACAAATCTTACTGGCACAATTAATCATGGTATGATTACAAAAGAAGAGGCTCAAAAGACGTTGAGAAGTGATATTTTGATTCATAAATCAAAATATGAAGTATTAAGACATGCACCAACAAGGCGAAAACAACCTATTAAAACTGATCTAGAATGGCTCGAAAAAAGGCATGGCATTAAATCTGGTGATCGAGTCGCAATGATTAAATTCATTGATTCGGAAAGCGAAAAATTAAAGAAAAATAAAGAAAAACTTAAAGAATTAGATCAAGTCTTTGAAAAATCTGATCATTTTTGGCAGAAAAAAAAGTTCACTGCAGAATTAGAAGATTTTCATAAAGATGTTTATGCCATTAGAGAGCTTAAACTTAATTTAGCTGATAGTGCTAAGTCTCCATTAGGTGTAGCAGGAAGTGTGTATACACGTTATCATCAACAAAGAACTGCACTGGATACACAACAAAAACTATATAAGGGTAATAAAACAGCATTGCAAGCCTTAGAAACCATAAGCGAACTTGAGGATGGTCCTAGAAGAAATGAACTCCTCAGAGCGCAATTAACAGACCCTAATTTTCATAACTTATTTAATAGTTTAGATTTGCAAAATATGACAAAAGCCGAGATGCAAGTTTTGGTTGAAAGTGCTAAAAGTAATCAAAAATTAATAAAAGAAAAAATTACACAGCTTAAAAATTCTAATATTAATCTAGAACAGGAATTGCTTATTGATAAACCTCAATTTTATATTAAAAAAATTGCTGAAATGTTAAAACTAACAAATAATATATTACGAAAACAAGCTATATTAAAACAATTAAGGGATGATATGCTTACACCTCCTAAAAGCAAAAATTATCAAGGGGGTACCTTACAAACAAGTGCGATAAAAAAACTCGAAGAACATATTAAAGAACAACAAAAAGTTGTGGATGATGCCTCTGGTGTTATAAATAAACGGAGCGCACAACTACTGCAAATTTTAGGAAATGAATCTGTACCTGAAGGGATTAGTTTTGAACCTCTAAGTGATGTTAGACGATTGGCCGATGCCTCCGCCGATGCCGCCGCCGCTGCTGCTGCCGATGATGATGCCGCAGCTGCTGCTGCTGCAGATGAAGAAGACGATGATGGAAGTGGTGTTGGAGATACAGAAGTTTAAAAGATTGATTCATTTCATTGTTTTTACAAAAAATTAGGATGTAAAAGCCAATCATCCATATTTAGGTATGGCTACTGTCATTTAATTCCTAATAGATCCTTGCAAATATACTTCATTCCTACTATTTTCCAATTAAATTAATTTACCAACTATAGAGAGTGTTATGACTAAGCAAGGAATTGAAGTTTTTGAGAATACCTTACATAAAACATACGAATGGCTTAATGAATTGATGACTCTATTAAGCTGGAGTGATACACAGAGAGCTTATTTAGCTTTGAGAAGTACACTTCAAGCCCTACGTGATCGATTGCCTCTGGAAATTGCTATTAAGCTCGGGGCACAGCTTCCCATGCTTATACGAGGCTTTTATTATGAAGGATGGAAGCCGAATGAAACACCCATTAAAGTAAAAGGGGTGGAAGAATTTATGGAATTTGTTACTGCTCATGCTGCGCATTCTAGTTTATCAGACAGTTTGGATATAGAAGAAGTTGTTAGAGCCGTATTTCGAGTGATGTCGCATCATATTTCACCAGGTGAAATCAAGCATATTCAACAGGCATTGCCACAGGGATTGGCAGTATTGTGGAATAATCCAGAGAGCTTGCGCTAAAGGCTATGTTTGGATTTGATACAATTTACACCTAGCACCAAATACATGCATGTGTATGGATTCGATCGTTTTGTTAGCTCGGTAGAGCGTCTGTTCTAAGCCCAGAGTGACCTTAAGGGAACTCTGGGTAAATAAAAAAAAAGAATTGAGCCCGTTTCAGGGCGATTCAAATACGATATTATACAAATTTAATTTTTAGATTGATCGATAAAATAGATTCATCATTGAAAGAAGCATCACAAAACAAAAGTTATAACTCAAACTGTTTTTTTTGATTTAAAGAAAAATTAAATTATTAACTCACATTTGATTCGCCCTGAAACGGGCTCCATAGATTTTTTAGTTTCCCAGAGTTCCCTTAGGGTCACTCTGGGCTTTGAACAGACGCTCTACCGAGCTAACGAGGAGTAGCTAGAGCGAAAGCCATTTATTGCTACAGTCTATTTCTTATTTTGACATTATAGCCCTCAGAGATCCTCAGGTTATCAATATTTAACTACTCCAAAGGGGTTCGTCTTCATTAATTGAATCTTTTGTTGAGCGACCTTAAGGGAATTCACGAATAAAGCCCGTTTCGTGGAATAGCGTCAAATGCAGGCATTATGATGGATTTGGCGCTTCATAACAAAGCGAAAGAGGGCTTTCGCACTCCAAACGCTTTGCGTGGCTTTAAGAAATATTTAAGCTATAGATTTCTAAAAGCTACGCGTAGCGTTTGGAGTGCGAAAGCCCTCTTTCGCTTTGTTATGAAGCGCCGAATCTGTCACCATATTTTCAAAATTAATTCAAATTATACATCTTTCTAAGAAGATCCTCGAGCTTACCCGCATCTTTTGCAAAGTTGCGTATGCCTTCTGATAACTTCTCCGTCGCCATCGCCTCATTGTTGAGCAACCAACGGTACGTTTTTTCATCGATATTTATTTCAGGAATATTCATCGCCTTACTTTTTGCAACATCTAATTTACGAAGCACAGGAGCATCTGAAGCTTCTAATTCTCCTAAATATTGGGGAGAAATCGTTAAAAGATCGCAGCCAGCAAGTTCTAATATCTCTTCCTTATTACGGAAACTTGCTCCCATGATCTGCGTTTTATATCCATACTTTTTGTAATAATGGTAAATCTCAGTAACAGATTGAACTCCTGGATCTTCTGTAGGAGCATAACTGCTTACCCCTGTACTTTTTTTATACCAATCTAAAATTCGGCCTACAAATGGTGAAATCAAGGTGGCATTAGCTTTTGCGCAATGAATTGCTTGTGCTAAACTAAACATGAGTGTCATATTGCAATGAATACCCATCTTTTCTAGTTCTTTTGCTGCAAGGCCCCCTTCCCATGTGGAAGCTAACTTGATCAAAATTCTATTTCTATCAATTCCCATTTCCTCATAAAGGGCAATAAGAGACTGGCCTTTTTTAATGCTTCCCTCGACGTCAAAGGAAAGACGCGCATCTACCTCTGTAGAAACACGGCCTGGGATTGATTTTAATATTTCGCATCCCACATTGACGAAAAGCTTATCCATAAATACGGACATTTGCTTTTCAGGTGTTTTTGCATGACTTTTGCTATATTGATAAGCATCTTCAATAAGAGGCTTATATTCCGGTTTTTCTACCGCAGAAAATATCAAAGAAGGATTCGTTGTTGCGTCTGTAGGCTTATATTTTTTTACCGCTTCGATATCACCGGTGTCTACCACGATAGTGGTCATTTTTTTTAATTGTTCTAATTGATTCATAGATAACTCCTGTAGATTTACTCTAAAACTGGGACATCCTTTGATGGTTCTATACGAAATGAAATCGTCAATGGTTGCTCGCCTATCATAAGATCCAATGTTGAATTTAATCGTGTGAGCAATAGTTTATATGGAATCTTTATCTCGCGATCACCAATATAGATACCAACAGAGGTATTTGATAATATTTCATCTGATTGTTGAATTTGACGGCATAATCCTTCAAATTTACGCAATTGTCGCCTGAGAACTTCATCGCTGAAATCGTAGATTAATGAACATTCTGGACAGGATATTTCACCTTCCATTTTATCCAACTCAAAAATAGAAAAACAAACAGATGTCTTGCATGATTGGCAGGAAAATTCGAGTTTATGGCCCTTTTGCATGTTTTTTTAGCCTTAATATTTACAATATCAATAATATTTCTATTCTTATAATACATCAAAAAAAGAATTTAATCAATTGTAATTCAGTGTGTTAGATTTGATTTTGTATCATCATCGAAATGATTACAGATATTTTAGAATAATCGGAAAAAATTTGGAAGCTATTTACCTAATAGACTTCCTGCTTAAATAGATTTGCTTGCAAAAACTGCCCTTTTTGGCAACTTTATCGTTAATAAAGACAAAACTGAGGTTTTTAGTCATAATAAAGTTATTATTTGATAAAATAGTATATAAGGGAATGAGTTAATTTTAGGTTATTAACCCCAACTTTGGTTTTTATGAGGTATATTATGATATGGCGACCTATTGATTTTCATGGAATTGTAAGTTTGGATAAAAGTTTAGTCGAACAAATTGAAAGCTACCTACAAGAAAAAGAAACAAGACTCGCGAATCAAATTCTAAACTGTATTCCAACAACAGCTGTAGAAACAACAAAGCCTATTTTACCTACTGGAATATGGGTGCATTTAAAGTTATCTGATGCTTTAGAAGTCTTTAGTAAAAAAATTCGATTATTAAGTCGCGAGCAATTGCTTGCAATCAGTCCTGACAAGGGAGAAAAGATCATAAAGGATTTAAATGCGACCTTTTGGGAATTCACAGAAGTATTAGAAGGGTGTGTGGTTGAGTTGTTTCAACAAATTAAACTTGTTAATGTGGATCAATGGCATCGATCTATTTCAGAAGTTGTAAAAGCAATAAAAGACATGCTTATGCATTATTTGGACGATTTGATATGGGTGATACGTCGTTTAGAGACACCTTTGAGTGAATATAGAAAAAAAATGGGTTTTACAACTGTAGGGTGGGAGAATATATTCAATAGAAATCAATCACAATTAGATCCGAATTTATTAATTAATTTGAATAAGAGTGAGGAATATTTAAAGAGCCAATACGATGAGTTTTATAAAGGTTTTATAGAATATACTGTTCTTAGCACTAAGGTGGAAGATTATCTAGAAAAAATGAAGAATTATCCGATATTAGCCCTATTGGATGTATATGATCAAAATCTTTATGTAGATGTCTACAGACTTTTAAAATTGCGAGAACTTAATACTCATCCTAAAGCAGCTTTAGCACAAGAAACGGTGAGATCACTAAAGCAATTAGCTAGTATTAAAGTTGTCAGTAAAGTGTTCAAAACATATTACAAGGAACTCAAAGACGCATTTTTCAAAACTAGCATTGAGCTTAAATCATTGGCAAAAGAGTCCAGTGATATTGTTAAAAGTACAACAAATTTAAAGATTAAGGTTCGAGAGTATCTCATGAGCTCCAGAATTTGATAGTGACGATGGAAAAGTATCGCGAGTTTATGCTTGAAACAGATCCAAATCCATATGTGCGCTCACGTTGGGGCTTTAAAGAATGGTCTGTTGCACCGGAGCCGGAGAAAGCTAAAGCGCTATTAAATCAAATCTATGACGCCGAAGAGATGAATAGATGGTATAAAGATTTTATTGATGCTTTAGAGGAAGATCCTTTTTCGCAAGAAAGAAAAGAAAATCAAGCACATCAAGAAATTGAGAGATTATTACATGAGATGGGACAGCCCCTCATATCCAAAATGATGATGCGCAATCGTGTGGAGCAATTATTAGCTTATATTAAGGCATGTGATGAAGTAAGTAGCCCTCATTATGAAACAATTAATTACATAGAAGATGTATTTTCCAAGGCATTACGATTAGATTGGAAATATCATCTTTTGCATGAATTTACACTATTTAAGAAGCTATATAACATTCATCAAGGGCTAGTAGAAAGGGTTGATGATCCCGCGCATGCCTATCGAATCGAGCGATTTAATAATTTATTTGATCAGATAGAGAGATGGGTTCGAAAAGGGGATGTTTATTCTCATATTCACGAGATTGAAGTGGATATCAATGACATGAAAACTTATTTACAAGATTTTTTAGCTGTAGTTCAACGCGCGTCGAAGGAAAAGAGCGTTGATCCATTTTTGGACGATACAATTCAGAGATTTAGGCATCAGTTGTTAGAATATCGCTATTTGTTTGGGCAATTTTTCAATGATATAATGAGTAGGAATAATGAGGGACAGCAATTAAGGAATCAATTTTTATATGTGGATCAATATTTTGAGACTTTGGAGTCTTTGTTGAATGAATTGAAGGTGTCTTGGGAAGGGACGGGAGAGAATAAGTAAAAGGGCCTAAGCCCTTTTACTAAATTTTGGCTAATTGATAGCTTAGTTCGAGCTTGAATCAGATCCAAAATGTGAGTTAGAAGAAGACGAGCTACCGCCATGGCTATGACGGCTAGATACTGCGATAATGATACCAGCAGCAACTAATGCACCTATTGGGAGCCATACTGACATATTAGATGCGCTTGAGCCATCATTATATGCAGCACCGTTATCTTCATAATATGGTTCTTGACTGTTAGCTGTGCTTGCAGTTGCTACCATCGCCATTACAGCCATAGAAGCAATTAATTTTTGCAATGTTTTCATGATTTTTATTCCTTATTGGTACTTTTCACGTGTTCAAGCTTTTCAATCCCGTAAATACTATTCACCCGAGAGTGAAAAAGCCTATAAAGCTTTACGCCTTACTTATGACTTAAAATTAAAATTTCATGCAATCATTTTTTTTCATATTTCAAATTTTAATGAATAAATAATTGCTAGTTATTGATTTGGAACAAGTTAGCGTGATGAACTGCTGCTTGATCCAGACATTGTACTAGGCACTCTACTGCTACTACTGCTACTGCTAAAGCTTCCGCTACTACTAAAACTACTGCTGCTGAAACTACTACTATTGCTGCTGCATGATCCCGAGTGAGAGTTGTGGCATGAGCTGCTGCTACTGCTGCCTGAGTGGCTTTTGTCAGCAAAACCTAGGAAAATTGCAGCTCCAATAAGTACTCCTATAGGTACGTAAGCTGACCAATGAGCAGCACGAGCGCCTCCGTAATATGCAGGGCTTGATTGATCATCAACATAGGCTTCTTGTACAGGGGTCCCATCTGCAACAGAACCTTCAATAGGTTCTTGGCCTCTTAAAGGTGTTGTAAGGATAGCCATTAACATAGTCAACAGAGCTAATTTGTGAAATATTTGCATAAAATTCCTTTATCAATCTAAATTTACACTTCTTAAGATTAAAGTTTGAATAAGCAACACCTGCTTTCAAAGCGCATTTTATGGATTAAAATTAAAATTTACGCAATCTTTTTGTTTCAGCAATCAAGATTGATTGGGCAGTATAGGGGTAATATTTGATACACTAACCATAGTGCAAATTAGGTCACCAATTGCGCCCTCTCTTTGTGTCTTTGTGTCTTTGTGTTTAATCCTCACGTAACCATGCTTAAAATGAGCTTAGAGAAATTCAACACAAAGACACAAAGACACGAAGAGGAGTTCGATGGTAACTAAGTTTACCTTTCATTCTCCAAGGCCCTTTCTTTGTGTCTTTGTGTTTAATTATAACGTAACTATATTTAAGTGAATTTTTCTATACGATCATTTATTCGATTTCGATTTCCATCAATTTTTCGTATGCTTCTTGAAACTTGTCTGGGATGACATTTATTTGATTTCGACCCAAATTTAGAATGAATGATTGATCATTTAAAAGGAGTTCGATGATGTAATTAGTTACATCTTCAGGAAAAAGAATTTTTTGGCAACCTGCTAGTCGGTAAGGGTAAAAAATAAGGGCTTCTTCACCTTCAATGATGAGTTTAACGCAGGCTCTAGAAGGATCATCCGCGTAAGGAGGGACTAATAGGAGATACAAATTGAGGTACATGCGTATACCTGAGCGAGTTCGATCTAATTCCAATCCAACATGGCTAGTAGCATTATCGGGTTCTAAGAATAATCTACCGGCATTATAAGAAGGGCATTGAGTCGTTATTTCCATTAAACTCCATTCTCTGCATTTTGTTGTGCAGCCTAATAGAGATAAAAGACAAAGGGCGCATAACGCCCTTTGAATGATTGAAATTTTCATACGATTGTTTTAGTTAGATGATGAAGAGGATGATCCTGATGAGAAGGAAGAACTAGCTGATCCTGAGTGAGCATGGCTGGATGAACTGGAAGATGAGTGATCATGGGAATTTTGCACAGCCAATGCAATCACAGCAACTAGAGCTACAGTACCCAAAGCTATTGCAGGAGCTAAATTTGTTGCTGCTCTAGATTCATCATAAGCAAAGCCACCAGTGTCTGTTACATATGTTACAGCATCAAGACGGATAGTTGAGGATAAGCCTACTGTGGCTAGGATGACCAAACAAGTAAGCATCCTTTTTAATTTTGTCATATAAATTCTCCTTCGTGTTTATATATTTATTTCAAATAAATCATTCTGAACTTTTTGTATAACGAATGTCTTCCAATCCGAACTCATCTCACCAAATTTCTGGTTTATTGTTTCAACAAATGGAGTCCAACCAGATTTTTGGAATTGTTCGCTCTTGAATGTTTCGGATTTAATTTTGTCGATTGTTAGCGTTGGTTGTTCTTGTTTCTTTTGAACGAGGGCGGTATTCCATTTGGTGAGCAAATCTTGATAAGCCGTTTGGAGTATTGCTTTCTTTTTTGGGTCGCTTACAGTTTCAAAGATGTTTTTATTCACACGTAGTGAACGCATAGACTTAAAAAATTCTTGGTAAAATTTAGGAAATTCATCTTTTAGAGCAGACGCTGTTAAAATATAAACCTTTCCATTTTTTATAAGGATCACATGCATGAGGCGTACATCGCCCCATTGATTCTTGGTATCTACTTGAGATAAGTTTGCTGGCCCAGCTTCTGTCGTAATGGAGCCTAAGTCTTTCCAAACATATCCTTGAGAATCATTCATTGACTTTACAATTCTTAAATATTGCTTTAAAGATCCCTTATAAGGCTCTGTACTAAGGTTTAAAGAAGGAGGAAAAGTTTTATCACCTTTTCCAACAACCATAATTTTTACTGATGGTGGAAGTGAGGATGAATCTGCTACATTCCAGCTAGGAGGAGGTGTGAATATAACGATTTCTTCTTCTAGCTTTTTTATATCAACTGTTGGGTTTGTCCCTTCTTGTTTTGGTGGGGTTGCAGTGTCAATTCGTGTTACAGGGACACTCGATGCAGTTATTGGTTCATTTTTTGTCGGAGTTTCAATAACTTCAGCGTTAGCAAAAAATAAAATCGTGCATAATAATATAGATAAGGGGAGTATGAATTTTTTCATGAGTAAATCCTCAGATTTAATAATAAGGATTAAGTGATTATCATGTTGGGGGATTTTTTTGCGATCTTTTTCTTAGTAAAAGATACAATAACCTGAATTTTGTTATTATTTTTTTCCTAGCTTGAAAATTTCTTTCAAAGAGAATATAGTGATCGAAATGAATGAAATAGATAGAAAAATCCAAAAGCAGCCAACTTAAACCCCTTTCCCGAGTTGAATCAAAATGAAAACATTGGAAACAGGCCAAGATAAAATAAGCAAAATCTGTGACAAATTACGTCGCGAAACGTTAGAACCCGCGAAGGATGAGGCACATCTTATTATTGAAGCAGCTAAAAAAAAGGCTGATGAAATCATTCTAGAAGCAGAAAAGCATGCTGAACAAATTATCAAGAATGCAAAAGGCCAAATAGAACAAGAGCGGAATGTCTTTCATTCATCCATGCAGCAAGCTTCTAAACAGGCTGTAGAAGCCTTAAAGCAAGATATTGAACAACATGTTTTCAATCAGGAATTACATCTCGTTCTCGAAAAACAACTTGCAGATCCTAAAGTTATCGCTCAGTTAATCAATGGTATTGTGAAAGCACTTGAAAATGAAGGTTTGAGCGTCGATTTAACCGCAGTAATTCCTAAGACTGTTTCTGCCCAAGAGGTGAGCGCGTTATTACTTGATGCCGTACAGAAAAGATTGAAAAATAAACCATTAGAGATTGGAAATTTTTCCGGAGGTGTTCAACTAAAACTCCAAGGAAAAAGAATGACGATAGATCTTACTGAACAAGCACTGAAAGAATTATTATCGAATTATGTAAGAAAAGATTTCCGTCAACTGATCTTTAGTCATTGAGGCAATAAATGGCCAAGTACTATTATATCGGCACATTTCTGCCTACCCTTTATTTTGATGCTCCTTCTGAAATTAATTTGACGGAGTTTGATAATCTTTTGCTTGATAATTTAACTGTAAATGATTATCGAAAAACAAGAGCTATTCGTAGTTTATTTGATATATTAAATCTTCGCTCACTTTGGTTAGGAGAAGATTTAAATCCTTGGGGAAATTTAAATGAACAAGAACTTGAAGAAGTTCTTTTTGATCAGAAGGGATTGCCCAGTTATGTGTATGATTTTCTAGAAGCTCATGAAAAGTTAGAAGATCGTCTCCACCATTTTCCTGGACTTTTAGCGAGTTTTTTTCGTGAAGCGGCTGAAGGTGAACCTGAAGGATTTTCGCGAGACTATTTGAATTTTGAGAGAGAATGGAGATTGGTTTTTACAGGCTTCAGAGCAAAAAAACTGGGACGCGATCTTGGTATAGAACTACAGTATGAAAATCCTGACGAGGAGCTTATTGCGCAAATGCTGCTTCAGAAGGATGCAAAAATATTTGAACCCCCCGAAAAATACCATGATCTCAAAGTTCTTTTTGATAAATTTTCTAATGATCCATTAGCTCTTGAACGAGCTTTAGATGAATATCGCTTTAATTATATCGAAAATTTAGTTGGCATGGCCGACATTTTTTCTATCAATCGCATACTTGCATACATGGTGCAATTAATGATTTTGCAGAAGTGGTTTGCATTAGACAAAGACAAAGGTGTTGAAATTATCGCTACAATTGTGAAGGAACTATCATGAATAAGTCAGTGTTAGAAACGGAAGAAAAGAAAAATACCTACGGTAAAGTTGTAAAGGCTTTTGGTAACCTACTACAAGTTGAATTTGAAGGTGACATACGTCAAGGTGAAGTAGCGATGGTTAAGGTTGACGGTATCGAATTAAAAGCAGAAGTAATAGAAATCACGGGTCGTGAAGCTAAAATTCAGGTGTTTGATGATACAAGAGGCACTAAACTTGACTGTGTCGTCAGATTCACCGGAGAATTATTGGAAGCAGAACTTGGACCAGGTTTATTGACATCTATTTTCGATGGACTTGAAAATCCACTTGTAAAAGTTGCAGATGATGCAGGTTTCTTCCTTCCAAGAGGACTATACTTGCCCCCACTAGATCGTAAGAAACATTGGGATTTTGAGCCTGTTGCTAAAGTCGGAAGTGTATTGAAAAGGGGTGATGCATTAGGAATTACCTTAGAAGGGCGTTTTCATCATCGAATCATGGTCCCTTTTTCTCATTTTGGGCAGTACACGATCACTTGGGTTATATCTGCAGGTCCATATAACGTCGATACAGTCGTTGCAAAAGCAACCGATCAAGATGGAAAAGAGTACTCCTTTACAATGGTTCAAAAATGGCCGATTAAGAATGCATTGATCGAAGGTGAAAAAATTAAGCCTACCAAAATGATGGATACCGGTGAAAGAATTATCGATACACAATTTCCGCTCATGAAGGGAGGCACATTCTGCATTCCAGGTCCATTCGGTGCCGGTAAAACTGTATTGCAGCATCACCTTTCAAAATATGCTTCTGTTGACATCGTTGTTTTCACAGCTTGTGGAGAGCGTGCTGGGGAAGTCGTTGAAGTTCTACGAGAATTTCCTCATTTAATTGATCCGCACACAGGCGAAACATTAATGACACGTACGGTCATTATTTGTAATACATCGTCAATGCCTGTAGCGGCACGTGAATCATCGATCTATATGGGTATCACAATAGCTGAATATTATCGTCAAATGGGATTGGATGTTCTTGTCTTAGCTGACTCCACATCGCGTTGGGCACAAGCGCTGCGCGAAATGTCTGGACGCCTTGAAGAAATCCCTGGAGAAGAAGCATTCCCTGCGTATTTATCTTCGAGGATCGCCGAATTCTATGAGCGCTCTGGCGTTGTTTCTCTTCGAGAAGGACACAAACCTGGTTCCGTCACGATTGGAGGAGCTGTTTCTCCTGCGGGGGGTAACTTTGAAGAACCTGTTACTCAAGCGACGTTATCTGTCGTAGGTGCATTTTTGGGTCTTTCACGTGCGCGATCCGATTCAAGACGTTATCCAGCGATAGATCCACTCATTTCTTGGTCTAAATATATCGATGTCGTCAGTCGCGAACTTGAGAATCAAGTTGATGATTGGGGTAATATGGTGAAACGAGCAGAAAAAATGTTGCATCGCGGTAACGAAATTGGTAAACGAATGGAAGTGGTCGGTGAAGAAGGGATTGCAATGGATGATATGATCGTCTATTTGAAAGCAGAATTATACGATTCTTCCTATTTGCAACAAAATGCTTTCGATAAAGAAGATGCGTACAGTCCGCTCACGAGACAGCTTCAATTGTTCCAATTGATCAATAAAATATTCGATACAAAATTTGATATTCAATCCCACGATGAAGCAAGAGAATATTTTCTTAGTTTACAGAACCAAGTTAAAAACTTGAATTTAATGGCATTTCAGTCAGAACCCTACAATCGTGCTTTAGAAAAGATTGAAGAAAAGATTGGACAAGCTCAGAAAAAATGAACCGATGAGGATTCGTACTGATAATATCCGTACTATTCCCAAGCAAAGAGAGCGTTAGAAATGAAAATTGTTTACGATAGAATCAATAATATGCGCGGTAATTTGATTACTGTGACAGCTAAGGGCGTATCCTTAGGTGAGCTTGCACGGATCGATTTACAGAATGGTCGCAGTGTCAATGCTTCCGTTTTACGTATTGAAGGAGATCAAGTGACTCTCCAAGTATTCCAATCGACACGTGGAATATCTACCAACGATCGTGTAACTTTCTTGAATAGAGAAATGCAAGCGATATACGGAGATTCACTTTTAGGTAGACGTTTGAACGGAACTGGTACACCCATCGATGGCGGACCAAATATCCTTGGAGAAGCTATCAATATAGGTACAACTTCATTTAATCCTGTGAAGCGTATCATTCCAAGAGAAATTGTCCGTACGAATATTCCGATGATCGATGTGTTTAATTGCTTAGTAAAGTCTCAAAAAATTCCGATTTTTTCTGTTCCAGGTGAGCCGTACAATGCATTATTAATGCGTATTGCCAATCAAACCGATGCCGATGTAGTGATTATCGGAGGCATGGGCTTAACCTTTAAAGAATATCAGGCTTTCATTGATAATGCCGAAGAATCGGGTTCCATGAATAAAACGATCATGTTCATACATAGAGCGACAGATCCAGCTGTTGAATGTTTACTTGTTCCTGACATGGCTTTGGCATGTGCAGAGAGGTTTGCAACAGATGGTAAGAACGTGTTGGTTCTTTTGACAGATATGACATCTTTTGCAGATGCGATTAAAGAAATTGCAATTACGATGGACCAAGTTCCTTCAAATAGAGGATATCCAGGATCCCTTTATTCTGATTTAGCTTCACGTTATGAAAAAGCTGTTCAAATTGAAGGTAGCGGTTCTATCACAATTATTAGCGTGACAACAATGCCCGGCGATGATGTGACACATCCAATACCAGATAATACCGGTTATATCACTGAAGGTCAGTTTTATTTACATGATGGAAGAATAGATCCATTCGGATCTTTATCACGTCTTAAGCAACTTGTGATCGGAAAAGTAACTCGCGAAGATCATGGAGATTTAGCAAATGCGATGATTCGTCTTTATGCCGAATCAAAGAAAGCTAGAGAAAGACAAGGGATGGGCTTTAAGCTATCTCGTTGGGATGAAAAGTTATTAGCTTATTCACATCTTTTTGAAGATCGGATGATGAATTTGGAAGTTAACTACACATTAGAAGAAACTCTTGATTTGGGTTGGGAAACTCTTGCAGAATGTTTTTTACCAACGGAAGTCGGTATCAAACAAAAGCTCATTGATAAATATTGGCCAGCGACGGTTGGTGCGACAGCGTAATACCCACCAAGAATAAGGATTTGCTTGTGGCTGAAATCAAGTTAACAAAAAATGAACTCCGCGACCAACAGTCGAAGCTGGCGCAGCTGGAAAAATACCTTCCAACGCTGCAGCTTAAAAAAGCCATGCTTCAAGCTGAAGTTCATGAAACAAGGATTGAGATTGAACGTCTCGTAAAAACTTTTAAGACTCAACGTGCCCGTGTTGAGGAGTATAGTGGATTATTGACGACGAAGACGACGATTGATCCTTTAAAAGCATCCACGATATTAAAAATTTCTAAGCATTACGAGAATATTGCCGGTGTTGAAGTTCCGTATTTTGAAGGTGTAGAATTTGCGGAATTTACATATAGCCTTTTTGAAACACCCCCTTGGGTCGATGCTGCTATCGTTGAACTTAGAAATTTAAAGAGCGTGCAGGCTCATATCCAAGTTGTTGAAGAACAAAAAAAAGCTCTTGAAAAGGAACTCAGAGAAGTTTCCATTAGAGTAAATCTTTTTGAAAAAATTCTTATCCCGCGTGCTGTTGGAAACATAAAAAAAATCAAAGTCTTTTTGGGTGATCAGCAACTGGCAGCGGTATCTCAAGCTAAGGTGGCTAAATCAAAAATTGAGTCTAATAAATTATTAGCCATACTAGGTCATCAATTGAGAGGGGTTCCCAATGCGAGTTGATGTAAAAAAATATTTGTTCATTGGAGCCTCGGATGAAAAGAGTCGCTTCTTTAAGAAAGCACAAAAAGAAGGATTCATCAATTTTATTTCAACTGGAGCTACAACTCATAAAGAGATTCCTGTTGAAGTGCAAGAAGTCACATCTGCGATAAAAATATTGCGACATCAGCCGCCTGTTGAACAAGAGGAAAATTTCAAACTTGTTACACCGGAAACTATTGTAGAAAATATTTTAAGATTAAACGATGAGAATGAAAAACTCCTTGAAGATCTCAGAATGTTGTCGCTTGAAATTGAACGAATAGAAATTTTTGGCGATTTTTCACTAGAAGATATTGACTATATTGAGCGTAATGGAAATCGTAAAATTCAATTTTTTTGCGCACGTCCAAGTGTCTTCAAAGATGCGCCACCACCACCTGAAGTTGTCTATGTTGCATCAGATCATGGACTTGATTTTTACGTCGCGATAAATCCTCAAATAGTTCATTACGATAAAATGATCGAAATCAAAATCGATCATCCTTTAGGGGTTGTAAAAAAGAAATATAATGAGGAATTACGAAAGCAACATGATATTGAACATGAACTGAAAAACTATGCTAAATATAATACATTGTTACATCATCTTTTGATAAGTAGACTCAATAAATATCATCTATATAGCGCTGAAACCTATGTACAGGATACTATGGAGGGAAGTTTATTTGCTGTTGAGGGATGGATTCCATCAAATCAAATAGATAGACTTCCTGGATTAATTGATGATATGCATGTATATGCAGATGAGATAGCTCTCGAACCAAATGAATTACCCCCTACATATCTAGAGAATACTGGCGCAGAGCGTTTGGGACAAGATCTAGTCAGTATTTATGACACTCCTTCACCCACTGATAATGATCCTTCTATGTGGGTGCTAGGAAGTTTTACATTGTTTTTTGCTTTCATTATGGCCGATGCAGGATATGGATTAATTTATTTACTTCTAGCGTTATTTTTGAGATATAAGTATCCCGGTTTGAAAGGGCTGAAAAAAAGGATGTTAGATTTATTTACTCTATTATCGGTGGGTTGTATTGTTTGGGGTCTATTAACGACATCATTTTTCGGAATGAATATCGGAATAGATAATCCAATACGTAAAGTTTCCTTATTACAATGGCTTGTAGAGAAAAAGGCCGAGTACCATATTGTGCATCAAGATTCGACTTACCAAGAGTGGGTAACAAAATATCCTGATCTTGCAAATGTTAAAGACCCACACCAATTTGTGTCATATATTCCTGCTGAAGAAGGAAATCAAACTCATAAAATTTTTGCCCGATTAAGCGATAATGTCATGTTTGAATTAGCCCTTTTTATCGGTATTGCTCATCTTATATTATCGTTATTGCGGTACATTAGACGAAATTGGCATGGAGCTGGGTGGATCGCATTTCTACTCGGAGCATATCTTTATTTTGCGTCCTATTTAAATGCCCCAAGCATATTAAACTATGTGGGGGGAATCGATTTAGAAAATGGGGGTAGAATTGGATTTCAGCTTATGATAGGAGGTATTGCATTTGCAGTCATTGCCGCTATAATAAAATATGGAATTGTTGGGGTTTTTGAGGTGATGAATCTCATCCAGGTATTTGCCGATGTATTGTCCTATTTGAGACTTTATGCTCTAGGGCTTGCCGGAGCTATAGTGGGAGCAACAATAAATGAAATTGCAGGAACTCTACCATTTGTACTTGGTGTTTTATTGGTGCTAGTATCCCATTTTGTCAATATTGTACTTTGCACGATGAGTGGCGTGATACATGGATTGCGACTCAATTTTATAGAGTGGTACCATTACTCTTTTGAAGGTGGTGGTAAAGAATTTAGACCGCTCAAATTGATGAAGATAGAATAGTCTTCTTGCGTAAATAGCTTTGCTTGAAAAAATTGATCTTTTTTTGAGCAGATTCATCGACAAATTTTGAGAGCATATGTGCACATATGGTCGAAAAATTTAGCGATAAAGATGCCAAAAAGTGCAATTTTAACAAGCAAATGTAATTACGCAAGATGACTAATAGTTAACGCCATAGACATATGGCCAATAATGAATTTTTTTTAATCTGTAGAAAGCTATCTACAACTAATTTAGGAGAAAATTATGGATTACAATATGGTAGGACCTGCCATTTCGCTGGGTTTAAGTTGTATGGGATGTTGCGTTGGATGTTGGATTGCTGGATCGGCAGCTCATGCAGCGATGAGTCGCACAGAAGAAGGACATGGAAAATTTATCGGTATGTCGGCGGCCCCTTCATCACAGTCTATTTATGGATTCCTTTTAATGCTACAAATGAAGAGAGCTATTTTAGCTGGTACACTATCACCTGAATCAGCGATTGCTATTGGACTATTCTCAGGAGGGGCGTTTGTATTTTCTTCTATTTATCAGGGGAAGGTATGCGCAACAGGTATTCAAGCGACTTTAAGACAGCCAAGCGTTTATGGTAAATGCTTTGCAGCTATCGGTATTATTGAATCGTTTGCGTTGTTTGCCTTCGTATTCGCTCTTCTAATTATGTAATAGAAAGATTAAAATTTTTTCCATTTTTGTCCATACTGTCCATATTGTCCATATCGTCCATATACTTCATGGATGATATGGACAAATATGGACTTTATGGACTTTATGGACAGAAAGACGCTTTGTTGCGGTATTAACAATGGGGTTAACGGCCTTCTTAAGCAAGAAAAGTAGTTTACTATGAAAAATAAACATCGTATCGAAACAGATAGCATGGGGGAAATAAACGTTCCTTCAAATCGTTATTTTGGAGCCCAAACACAACGCTCCTTCGAAAATTTTTCAATAAGCACAGAGAAAATGCCCCGAGAAGTCATCTACGCGATGGCTCTAATCAAAAAAGCCGCGGCAATTGTCAACAGCAATTTGAATTTATTACCCAAAGAAAAATCTCGTATTATCTGTGAAGTTGTTGATGAAATTTTAAATAATCAACATGATGAACATTTCCCCTTATCAGTTTGGCAAACAGGTTCTGGAACACAAAGCAACATGAACCTCAATGAAGTGATAAGCAATCGTGCAATTGAAAAATTGGGCGGAAAGTTAGGCTCCAAATATCCTATCCACCCTAATGACGACGTTAATTTATCCCAATCATCGAATGATGTTTTTCCCTCTGCCATGCACATTGCCGCCAAAATGGATATTTGTAATAAATTGATCCCTAATTTGAAATTATTGAGAGATACCCTGCAAAGAAAATCGATGAGTTTTGTGGATATTATTAAAATTGGGCGTACGCATTTGATGGATGCTACACCGCTAACTCTTGGACAAGAATTTTCTGGGTATGTAAGTCAGCTTGATCATGGTATCAAAGCCATTGAAAATAGTTTAGAGCATCTTTCTGAATTAGCGCTGGGCGGGACCGCCGTTGGAACCGGACTTAACAGTCCTCCTGATTATGCTGTAAAAATAGCGGAAGAAATAAGCTTGCTGACAGGATCAAGATTTGTCACAGCCCCCAATAAATTTGAAGCCTTGGCGAGTAATGATACGATGATAGAAGTGAGTGGTGCACTTAAACGTGTCGCGGTATCACTTTTTAAAATAGCTAATGATATACGTTGGATGGCATCTGGGCCACGTTGTGGACTTGGAGAACTAATTTTACCGGCCAATGAACCCGGCTCATCCATTATGCCAGGAAAGGTTAATCCAACTCAGTGTGAAGCATTGATGATGATTTCGATACAAGTAATGGGAAACGACACGGTTATCACATTTGCTGGCGCACAAGGTAATTTGGAGTTGAATGTATTTCGACCACTTATCATACATAATCTTATTCAATCGATACGATTATTAAGTGAAGGTGTTTTAAGTTTTACAAACAAATGCGTGGTAGGTATCGAGCCTAATAAAGAACGTATTTCTGAGCATGTGAATCGATCCCTAATGCTAGCGACAGCTCTTAATAAAGAAATTGGTTATGACAAGGCGAGTGAAATTGTTAAGAAAGCCTATACCGAAAATACAACTCTAAAAGAATCTGCAATGGCTTTAGGCTATTTGAGCGAAGCTCAATTCGATTCAATAGTCGATCCAAGTAAGATGATCGGACCTTCCAATTCATAAGTTTACGGTAAGCGTCAATTTTAGACATATATACAAATTTGGCGCTTTATAACAAAGCGAAAGTCCTCTTTCGCTTTCCTTTTTTTTGCTACAATCTATACCAGCCACAACTTAAAGACACATTATGTCTAATACCAATAATAGATCTTTATTTTTCAATTATTTACTTTTTATATAAAAAATTATTTATTGTAATTATTAATTTGTTTTGTTATTATGTTAAAATATTAATAGTTTTATAACAAATAATATAATTATATAATAAATAAATTAAGGTTTTCTCATGAATGAAATTAATGGAACTGCACCATCAACAAGAACAAATATAGATTCATTTATTAATCACCCTGTTGTACAGACAACGAAAAGGTGTGTATTTAAAGCAACAATCGAGGCTGTTTCAATTGTAGCAAGTCATGTATTTTTATGTATATTTACACAATTCGTAATGTTTCCGATAGTACCACGTTCGATGAGGTCACGTGTTATCAGTACGGTAATTATAGCTCCTGTTCATGAAGAGATCTTATTTAGGCTTATACTACAAGGTATTGTACACTTGCTTCAAAAATTTAAAAATCGATTTATTGCGAAGCAAGCTCCAAATCTCCAATCATTAAAAGCCCAGGAAGTTTTCCGAGTTAGAACGACAGCATTTCTTTTTGGCTGCATCCATTTACTAAACCCTCATACTCATATTCTAGCTGCGGCAATACAATTCTCAGTCACCACATTTGCAGGTTTAAGTTATGGATATTTAGCTGAAAAATATAAAACAATATCTTTGTCGATCCTAGCTCATGGTTTTTCTAATGCTTTAGCATGTGGAATGGTTTGTTATGCAAACAAAAACAATAATACAAAAAGTGTTGCATGTCTAACTCTATGGGTATTTCAGGAGATTTTTATGTATAAATTGGGCACGTGTGATGTCATTCAAAATAAATTCAATAGTATCACCAAGAGTCTGAAGAATTCAGTTGCGAATATGGCCGATAATATTTGTAAACGATTAAATCCACCAATACCTGTTCAAGTAGCAGCTATTTAGGGATAATAAAAAAAACGGTCTCAAATTTTATGTAATAATATTTAATTTTTTTAAAAATATTTAAGGTTTTCTCATGAATGGAATTAATGCAGCGACACAATCAATAAGAACAAATATAAATTCTTTTGTTTGTCATCCGGCTGTACAGACAACTAAAAAATTGGTTTATGGAGCCACTTTGGAGATCGTGTCAGTAACAGCAAGTAGTATTTTCTTAAAAGAAGTTGTTGCAAAGAGGATGTTAATTCCTATAGCTCCTGATGCGATGAAAGCGGCTATTTTCACTGGAGTAGTACTTGCACCAATTGTAGAAGAGATCCTTTTCAGGCAGTTACTACAAGGTTTTTTACACATGCTTCAAAAATTTAAAAATCGATTTATTGCAAAGGAAGCACCAAATCCCCAAAACTTAAAAGCTCAAGAAATTTTCCGAGTTAGAGTTACAGCGGTTCTTTTTGGTTGTGTGCATTTACTAAACCCTCATACACATGTGATATTTGCGGCAATACAATTCACATCCGCAACTTTAGGTGGTTTGTGTTATGGATATTTATCTGAAAAATATAACACGATTTCATTAACGATTCTAGCACATGGAATGCATAACGCCTTGCTTTGCGGAGCAGTATGTTATGGACACAAAGGGAAGGGTGTAAAAGCTGTTTTACTTTTGATTGCAGTGATAGCGCAAAAAAAATTTTGGTTTACATTTGGATGTAGTGATGTAATTCAAAACAAATTCAATACTATTACAAAAAGTGTGAAATGTTACGTAGCTAATACGGCTGATCATATCAGTAAAAGGATTAACCCTCCGATACCTATTGGTGTAGAAGCAATTTAAGAATAATATTGCGACTATGTACATTTTATACACTTAATTTTTTTTAATAATTTTATAGGGTTTTTACATGAGTACTGTTAATGCAGAAGTGCAGCAAAATCAATCGTATGTTAATTCATTTATTAATCATCCGATAACAATTGCTACGAGAAAAATGATATGTGGTGGCGTAATCGAAATTTGTTCTACTGTAGCGGCAACTGCCTTTCTATATCAAGTTGTTGTCAAGCGAATGCTCAATCCTTTAGCTTCTCATACATATCGAAATTCAATTCCACCTATCGTTGTGGTTGGACCGGTATTAGAAGAGGTTCTTTTTAGACAGTTGTTGCAAGGGTCTTTGCATATGGTGCAAAGATTTAATAACCGTTTTATTGCCAAGAAACCTCCGAGTCATCAGGATCTAAAAATCCAAGAACACTTCCGTGTTACAGTTACCGCTGTTATTTTTGGTGGCGTACATTTACAAAATTCTCATAAAAATGTATTCAGTGCTGTGAAACAGTTTTCTCTAGCAACTCTTGGCGGATTTTCATATGGATATTTAGCAGAAAAATATAACACCATATCACTGTCAATTTTAGCGCACGGTATTAATAATGCTATTGCAGTACTTCCAATGATTTATTTAAATAAATCAAACAGGGATTTTATAACCCTAAGTTGTATTACTAGCATGGTAGCTTTGAAAATTTTATGTATTAAACTAGGGACAAGCGATGACATCCAAAATAAAGTTAAAAGCTTAGCAAATGATGCAAAAACATCTGTTGCAAATATGATAGAAAAAGTGAATAAAAAGTTTAGTGTTGCGCCAGTACCAGTTAGTGTATAAATAAATCTAGAGAGTTTTTATGAGTGCCATAACCAAATGTAACCATTCAAGTGATAATGCAGCTTCTTTTGTAAATCATCCTGCAATAAAAAATATTTACAAAGGAACTGTAAAAATTGTTTCTGTTGTAGCTGCAGGATACTTTTTAAATGGCGTTGCAAATTACTTGTTATTTCCTTTGGCTGCTCCTACAATGCATTCAACAATCTCTTTATTAGTTTTTGTTGCCCCTGTTTTTGAAGAGATTATTTTTCGACAAGTGATTCAAGGAACTATCCATTCATTTCAAAAGTTGTACAATCGAATAGTTGTAAAAAAAGTTCTTTCTCAAAATGATTTAAAAGCTCAAGAGATATTTAGAGTTAGATGTTCTGCGATATGCTTTGGGGCATGCCGATTGTTCAAAATTAAAGATGACGCGATGTCAATTATTTTACGAATTGTCTATAGAACGACTTTAGGTTTAGGTTTGGGTTATATGGTTGAAAAATATAAATCCCTAACGCTTCCCATATTAGCTCATGGAGTGAATAATTCTATAGCAGCTTTAGCGTATATATATTCCGGAAATCGACGCGAGCTACCAGAAGTGGCATCTTTGATTGTTGGCCTTTTTGCGTTAAATCTACTTTGGTATAAGCTAGGAATAAGAAAAGGTGAATAACTTTGGAATGCGTGTCGCTTGAGGCTAAAAAAAAATTGACAATTCTGCAGATTTTTTAAAGACAAAAAAAGCTGCTAGTTGTCGAATTTTTCTTAGCCTCCTTGCGACCGCACTACAAATTACCCCTTTATTACTCGAGATTTACACTAAAGAAGCCTTTTACGTGTTCGCGGAATTCAAGAAAATCTGCTTTACGGATACATTCATCAGTAGTGTGTAGAGTAAATGTTTTGAAAACTGTGCGGGATATTTTTGTAATAAGATCTTTCTTAGGAAATGTACACGCATTTAAAATTTGCATAACTTCTTTGTTAGTTATTAATTTGGAAGGATGTATATCACATCGCATCTCAGATTGATTATTATCAAAAGCCTTTTCGAATAGATTTCTTAACCTATCCCTATGGTTCCTATATAATGCTTTCCTTTGACATCCACCTGCGGCATCCAAAGACACCGTATTTATAAACCACCAAGCGACTTGTAAACCTACTGGTGGCCCTTTATACTTCATATTATCTATTATCTTCAAAACCTCTTTTTTAGGAAGAAATTGAACTTTTGGTTCAACATGTAATTCATCTATAGGAGATGGTATAGTAACAGCTTCATGGTTAATAGAAGGAATTTCTTCCGATTTTTCCCTTTGGTTCATTAAAGATGCTTCTATTGCAGCATTTAAATCTCCATTTGAAACTTCCACTTCTTGATCGTTTTTAGATGCCTCTAATGCTACATTCAAAGCAGGATCTTGACCCTCATCTGTTTCCATTTGATCTTCGGCTTGGTTCTCCTCGATCGCTTTCTTCGCTGCAACTTGGGCTGCTTCTTTAGAATTTCTTACCCTTTCAGCTGCTTGATATGCGAAAAATTTTCTCTCGGCTTTCTTTTTGGCAATTATCGCTTGATCTTTATCTTTTATCGCTTGATCTTTCTCTTTTTCAAGATTTGTAATTCTATTTGTTAATGTACTGATCTTTTTAGTTTGTTCAGTTTTTTCACTTGTCAGTTTATCAACTTTGACATTTAGATTTGTCAATGCTTGACCAAGTCCCTGTAAAGTGTGATTCATCTGGTTAAATTGTTCGATAATAGTAGCCATATCTCGCAATACTTTCTCAGGTTGAGATTTATTACTTTCTAAGATAGAAGTTTCTTCAGCTTTACTAACAAATTCATACTGAGATAGAACACCTGCGTTTTGTACACTCATATATCCCTCTAAAAAATTAATTTAAAAAAAACACTGTAAAAACAGGTAAAATTACTTTTAACGAAAATGCATAATTATTACAATAAAAAATTAGCTTTCATTTTATTGTAAATCACTCGATCTCCTATTATGGGTAAAAGATTAATTCTATTATTATTTAGAATGTATTGAGTTTAGTGAGACATTTTCTCTAGCAACTTTTGGTGGATTTTCATATGGATATTTACAGATAAAAATATAATTCCATAACGCTTCCCGTTTTAGCTGGAGTGAATAATTCTATTGCAGCTTTAGCCTATATATATTCAGGAAAATCGACGCGAGTTACCCGAAGTGGCATCTTTGGTTGTTGGCCTTTTTGCGTTAAATCCACTTTGGTATAAGCTAGGAACAAGTAAATGAGAATAACTTTGGAGTGCGCGTCGAATGACGCTAAAAAAAGTGATTGAAACATAGAAATGATGTTATTAGAATGGCGCTTCATAACAAAGCGAAAGTCCTCTTTCGGAAAGCGCCGATTAAAATCGGCTAAGAATAGCGGATGTGAGAGCCGCACACTGAAGATTAAAGCAAAATCACAGTGGCTACGAGTCATGCGCGGATAACCGTAAGGTTATACGTGAAGCGTTAGACAGTAGTATGTACAGGTTAGGTATTGAGCCTCGAAAAGACTAAATCAGAGTGCCGACGTGGTCGAAAGCATTGGAAGGCAACACTGTGGACATCGTTAATGCGAGATGTAAGCAGACTCTGCGTGGTCGGAGACCCTATACATGTACAGAAGTTCTTAGCGCGGGATTCGGGAGATCCTGCAATTGGCCATGAAATATTTATCATAGTCCGCATTGAAAATCCAATTGGAGTACAGCAATGATGAACGATTGCAGGAAGTCGGACAAACTCGTAGTACCTGAGAAGTTCTCGAACAAACCTGGCAATATAGGGGCGGAGAGAATGGAGGGAAGGGGTTTGCCCAAAGAGAATAGGAAGCAACAAAACAAGCTCCGGACTCAGAGCCGGGAAGGCGTGCTCAATGAGTTGCTACTTATACATCAAAGAGCGTGAGCGAATTGGTGTCATTATCTGAGGGAAGAGCCGTATGCGGTAATTCCGCATGTACGGATCCGTGCGGGGGATGATAGGTAATTATCATTCCTACCGCAACCTTTGTTATGAAGCGGCATTGTCTACATCTGTCTAGATTTGACGCTTACTTCCAAATTTTGTATCCGTTCACGGGGTAAAGAAGAAATGGCCATTGCCATCTGCTTCGCAGATTGAGCAATGGCCATTTCTTCTTTACCCCGTGAACGGATACCTTTTGAATGAATTTAAACTTTTGGTTCAACATCGATTCCTTCTTAATCATAGATTTGAACTGAATAACAAAATACTGTTGAGCTCTGGAATAGTGAAGCAAAAATAATAATTAATTTGATAAAAACCAATTATTTGTTAGGATCAAGATCAATTATAAAGACAGATGTGTTGAAAAATAAAATGAAGTCTGAAAATTTCAAAATAATTAAGATTTACTCAATAATTTTTTTTTGATATTACAATATGAATTAAAAATTACTTTAAAATGCTAGGAGTGATATGAGCGTATCTATATATAACAATTTGAATTTTACATCTTTAGATAGTGGTATCGGTTTAGCATGGTTAGATCATAGCCATAAAGTAGGGGTTGATTATGGAGTGTCAGGAAATCGTTTGTATAAATGTATGGATGGTTCATTAAGAATTGCCACTAAAACTCCTTGTGAAGTTGCGGGAGAGAGGATATTAAGACCGTTATTAGATAAAACTATCGATTGGTCTAGCTATACCTTAAAGGTTTTAAAACGAGGCCTCTCCCTTGTGGACAATATCTTGTCTTTAAATTTTTTACCGGTTGCCGATGCAGCTGGCTCTTCTACTTCGACTCAATCTCAAACCACTCTAGAAAAATGTCTGGCTCAGCCCCTTGAGCTTACTGTTCGAGCTACAGAAATAGGTATTAAAACTCAAGATCCAAAAATGCTTTTAGCAGCCCATCAAACCTATGACCTTTTTTTTCAGAAGTGTTTTCAAGCAGAATCTTACGAAATAATCGAAAAACAATTTGAAGCGAACAATAATTTTCATAATAAGAAAGTAAAGGAATATGAAGACGCCTTAAAAAAGTGTGAAAAGGAAAATGGCGATACATATTGTGGACCCTATTCTCAACGTGAAGAATATAAACCAGAAATGTTCGAGATCGATACTGTAAATGATGTAAATGGGCAGGCTATTACTACAAAAAAATGGACTACCACTCAAGGATATTTATCTTGGTCAATACATATCTACAGAGCATATTGGTTTAACATTCCATTTCAAATAGGGGGTTACAATTACGACACAACAAGAAACAGGCCAACAATATCCACTCGCGAGGAACTTATCAGAAGTTCTCATTCCCCATAGGTAAATAATGAATGTATCAACATTTAGAAATTTCAATGCATCTCACCTTGAGAGAGAGAGTGTGTTAGTTTGGGCTATTGAAAGTCCTGATTTGAATAGAGATTCTTTAATAGATTATTCTGTGAAAGGAACTCGTCTAATTAGACAAAAAGATGATTCTTTAAAAATTATTCCTAAAACGCCTTGCGAAGTTATTGGAGAAAGAATATTAAGGCCTTTATTAGATAGCACTTATCAAATATCAAATCGAACTTTTCGTTTTTTAAAATACAGTTTTTCATTTGTAGACAATATTTTATCTAGAACATTAAATATATTACCTGTAGCTGAAGCAGCATCTCATACGCATGAACAACCAATCCCAAATCAAGAAATAATTGATGACGAAATAGACACTCCTCTTGCAAGAAATTCTCCGCGATGCGCCCCCTTAAGAGCTCTTCAGACTGCACAGGAAACCGTTCGTCAAAAACAGTCCACTGGCGCACCAACGGTTTTAAGCATTAGTTCAAGTACTCACGGTGACGACAACTCTGACATATCTTCGCCTGAAAAATCCATAGAATATCTTAGAAAGTATATGGGTCCGATTCCTGATCCAGAACATTATTGCTCTGCAGAAGAATCAATTAGTAAGATTAAAGATATCAAAAAACCAACTCAAGAGCAAAAGATTGCTCTTGAAGAAGCGTATAGACAATTATTAAAAGGGGCTAATCAAGATAATCTATTGACTTGTAAGAAAAAAATCATGGAATTATTTAGTGAAATTGGCTCTGATAGCCACTCTTACTCGATCGATGCACTGCATCCTTTGCCGCATTTACTGACCATTTTGTTGAATAAGTCTGGTTCTGGTTATACATATGAGGAATTAAATAATCTTGTGACTACAGTTAATGATATTTCAAGGAAAATGGTTGTAAAGTTGCAAAAAACAAATGAAAAAAAAGCGCTCATAAGCTGGATGGATATTATGTTGGATTCAGCAGCAAAGAATACAAAATTCACCATTCCAACACTTAAAGTAGCCCTCAAAGTACTCCGAAGCAAGATGGGAGAAGGTATTGGATGGGAGCAAAAAAAAGAAATGAGAAAAATGGCTAGATGGCAAAAAAAAGATTCGAATTTAAAAAAGGATCAAGAAGTTCTAGACAATATATTGAAAATTACGGGATCTCCAATATGGGTAATTGATTTATTCCATTCTTATTTAGAGTGTATTCCTGATGATGTTAAAAGATACGATGAGGCTTTCAGAGACATTAGATTAGCCTTAGCTAAAAGTCTTACATTTCAACAGGTATCATCACTTATGCTCATACTCCTTTTATTGAATAAAGTCCCTGCTAACGTGAAAAATGTGCTACAATTTACAGGTCTAAGCATTGTTCTTGGTGGAATTTTGATAGATTATTTTTCTTAGGCGGGCAGCAATGAAAAATGTTTGTCTATTCAAAACATCACTCATGTTGTAACCTACACTAAAAGAAGCAAAGCTAATTATTTTTTTGTTCATCCAATGATGTTCTCAAGTTCATAAGAAAGTTTTTGATTTTTAATCCCCCATTAGAATTAATACATGGTTATACCAAAAAATTAGATATGCTCGAATAAGTTTGTCAAAGTGTTCTAATTTTTCTTAATATTAGATGTTACAATTTTATCTACAAGAGATTGTGGCATGGTATATTCCTTTATTATGCCGTCCCTACAGGACTCAATTTTTTATTTATTATTGACCCAGGCCTTCGCTTACGCTGCGACCTGGGCTATATCATACCGGCCCTTCAGGCCTTTGCAATAGTGTTTCCCAATCTTAAATCAGTTATATGTGCTATTAACGTAGAACATTTTAAATTTTTATTTAATATCGAATTTGATTAATTCGACCCAAAGAGGATGCTTCCAACATTCCAACACACAACTATCCCCAAGAATCTCTACTTTATATGTAAGTATTCCACCCGTTTCACAAAATTCTTCATTGACAACTTTAAAAATATAATAGCCTTGAGTGACATGTGGAATCGGTACTGTAATATCTTTTTCTTCACGATTCCGTAAGCGGACTTTTAAATTCAATTGTAAATTCTCATAGGCTAATTCTTCATCAGGCAAGTACCAACTAATAATAAGCTGTTGGCCGATAAATGGACGATGTAAATTTGGGTCGGGTGTGTCAACATGAGAACTAGCAAGACTTTCGTGAGTTAGATATCGAGTTTGAACTGCTAATCGATTCGTACATCCAATCTGAAGGAGCAAAAGAACCAATAAAAAAAAGTGGTGGGCCATTTGGGGAGAAGTCCTTTATTTTTTCAAAAGTTTTCTGCTCTAATTTTTTATAATTTAATTGGCAAGTGTACGAGTGATTCGATTATTCAAGATTGTTTGCTCATCTGTTGATTGATTTTCCGCAAGATAGTTTGCCCCTTGCGTAATCAGCTGTTCTGTTGAATGCCAATCTAAGCATGGGTCTGTAATGGAAATACCATATTTTAAACTAGAAGATCCTCCCAAAAGACATTGACTGCCAGAATAGAGATGACTCTCTAGCATTAGTCCTCTAATTGATAGATTTCCTTCTACAAACTGATTGAGAATGGACTGCAGCACAAATGACTGTCTATCGTAATTTTTATCAGAATTTTTATGGGCGCAATCGATAACGACGCATTCTGGAAGCTGAGCTAGGCGTAATTTTTGTAATGCAATAGACACTGAATTCGGGTCATAATTGGGGCCGGTATCTCCACCACGTAATACTATATGGGCATCAGGATTTCCTTTTGAACGGATAATGCATGGATTTCCATCTTCACTTAACCCCATAAAGACGTGTGAATGCGTTGATGAAATTACACCATTCACTGCTGCTGAGATATTTCCTGCAACACCATTTTTTATTCCTATAGGCATGTGAAGAGCTGATGCTAATTGTCGATGCGGTTGAGAAGAGGAGGTTCTGGCACCGATTGATCCCCAGGAGATCAAATCTTCATAATAGAATGCTGTCATGGGGTCTAAAAATTCTGTTGCAAGAGGGATTTGCATGTTCACTAGTTCCAGAAGAAGTTGTCGTGACCAGTAGATTCCTGTTTGCATGTTATTAGATCCATCTAAATAAGGATCGTAAAGAAAACCTTTCCAACCACCGGCTGTACGAGGTTTCTCACAATAAGCGCGCATAACAAGAAAGAATTGTGACGATACTGCCGCACTTAATTTTTTAAATTGGGTGGCAAAATCTTTTGCTGAAATACTGTCGTGAAGAGAGCATGGCCCTACAATTAATAATAGCCGTGAATCATGTCCTGAAAGAATTTTTTTGATTGTATTACGATTATGTTCAATGGATATGCGATGCGCATTTGATAAGGGAAATTGATTTTTCAATTCTTTATATGAGGGCAGATATTCCATGTGAACCTATGATTAAAAGCTCAAGTTGAATTAAAAGACTAGCAGATTGGGAAATTTAATGCATGGGTTGAAATCGACCTATTTTTATTAGAGGTCGAGTTAAATTAAACACAAAGACACAAAGACACGAAGAGTGGCGCGATTTATAACATGTTCGATGTATCTTTTTTTTGATTAGATTGCACCACACTTTGTGTCTTCGTGTCTTCATGTTGAATTTTTCTAAACACAATTTATTTCATTTTTTAACTATAGCATTATTAAATTTATTAATTTATAGTTAAGATAGGCTAAAATAATAATAGTAATAAATTATATATAATTATTGAATTTAAAAAATAGTTGTGATATGCTATAGTTAACAAAATTTTAATTTAATGTGAATATACTTTGAATTTTTTAGAGTTGACACCATTCTCTTAGAATATTAAGGTATATCACCGAATTGGTCATATCAACAGGTCTTTAAATAATCATTAGGCATCTCTTGGTGTTTTTCTGGTTTATATACCACTAGCGGTCTATACCGCGCGCGGTATAACTCGTTTGGTATCAGTAACATTTAATCTTTAACCTTGAAAGGTTGTGCATGGAACAAATCGATCATTTTTTGAGTGAAGTGAGAGAATTGGTATGGGGATTCCCTTTAGTTTTTCTTCTACTGGGAACCGGTGCCTATTTAACAATTTTATTAAAGGGAATGCAGTTTCGTTATTTGGGATATGCACTTAAACAGGTTGTTGCACGGCAACAAAAAGATTCAAAAGGGGATATTAGTCACTTTGAAGCTCTTATGACTACTTTAGCAGGTGCCATCGGAACAGGGACGATTGTCGGAGTCGCTACAGGTATTACCGTTGGCGGATTGGGTGCGATTTTTTGGATGTGGGTCACAGCGTTTCTTGGGATGGCAATAAAATATGCTGAATCATTATTAGCTGTAAAATATCGTGGATTGGATCGACGTGGGGAAATGTCCGGTGGTCCGATGCAATATATCGAAAAAGGTCTTGGATGGAAATCTGTCGCTTCCATATTTGCTGTCTTAGGGGTAATTGCCGCTATGAGTACTGGAAATTTGGTGCAGACCAACTCAATAGCTGAAGCTATTAACCATGTTTGGCATGTCGATCCATTGATTACCGGAATTGTTTTAGCGGGTCTTACAGGCGTTGTCATTATTGGTGGTGTAAAAAGTATCGGGCAAGTAGCGAGTATTTTAGTACCTATCATGGCTTTGCTTTATGTTTTCGCTGCCATTTATATCTTGCTTGTGAATATTACAAACGTACCGGCAGCATTTATGCACATCATTCATAGTGCTTGGAATGGACAAGCCGCTAGCGGTGGATTTCTTGGTGCATCGGTTATGATGGCTGTGCAAATGGGTGTTGCGCGTAGCGTGTTTTCTAATGAAGCTGGTTTGGGTATTTCTTCCGTTGCGGCTGCTGCGGCAAAAACGGATAGTCCTGGTCGTCAAGCCATGATTACGATGACAGGTGCTTTAATGTCTACCGTTATTGTATGCACGATGACAGGTCTTGTTTTAGCTGTGACTGGTGTTGTAGGGACAACCAATGATTCCGGACAAGTGTTGAATGGAGCTTCTTTGGCAATTGCTGCTTTTGGTAAACACATCATTGGCGGCGAATACATTGTAACAATCGGATTAATATTATTTGCATATACAACGGTTCTTGCATGGTCTTATTATGGAGAAAAATGTTGCGAATATATTTTTGGAGAACGCTCTATTACTGCTTATCGTATTGTTTATGCTCTCGTTGTTATCCCCGGGGCTGCGTTAAAAATGCAAATCGCTTGGCATCTTGCCGATATTAGTAATGCCTTGATGATCTTCCCAAACTTGATTGCTCTTATTGCATTATCGAGTGTGATTGTCAAAGAAACACAAGCCTTTTTATTAATTGCTAATAAAGAAACGGAACAAAACCTTAAAGCTGAATCGGTGGGAGATTAGGATGAGCGATATCGTTATGACAAAAACTCTAGAAATTCTAGATATTATGTATGCTTGGGTATGGGGTCTTCCATTACTGATTCTTTTAACGGGTATTGGAATTTATTTAACTATTGCTTTAAGAGGGTTACAGTTTAGATATTTGGGATATGCTTTAAAACTCGTTTTTAGTCGCCAAAAAAAACATCCGGAAGCAGAAGGTAAGGGTGATATCAGTCACTTCGAATCATTGATGACCGCGTTAGCGGCAACTATTGGTATAGGAAACATTGCTGGTGTCGCTACAGCCATTGCTGTTGGTGGATTAGGCGCGTTATTTTGGATGTGGGTGACGGCATTATTAGGAATGGCAACCAAATATGCAGAAGCAATTTTAGCTGTAAAATACCGTGTTGTGGATGAACGTGGCGAAATGTGTGGTGGTCCCATGTATTTCATCGAATCAGGTTTAGGTTGGAAATGGCTTGCGAGTAGCTTTGCTTTCTTCGGTGCTGTGGCAGCTTTAGGTGGCGGTAATATGCTTCAAGCTAATTCTGTTTCTGATGTAATGTCGACGATGTTTTCTATAAATCCATGGTGGACCGGAATTGTTGTTGCAGCATTAACAGCAGTTACAATTATTGGCGGTATCAAAAGTATCGGTAAGGTTGCTGGATTCATTGTACCATTTATGGCTCTTTTCTATATCGCAGGGGCTGGAATTATTCTAATATTAAGTTATGATAAAATTCCTGGAACTTTGATGTCAATTGTGACACATGCATTTACCGGACAAGCCGCTTTTGGTGGTTTTTTGGGATCAACGATGTTGCTAGCGCTTCGCGTTGGGGTAAGTCGTGGTTTAATGACAAGTGAGGCGGGATTAGGAACCGCTTCGATAGCAGCTGCTGCTGCCAAGACCGATTTACCTGGCAGACAGGCATTGGTTTCGATGACAGGATCTTTCTTAGCTACTATTATTATGTGTTCCATGACAGGTCTGGTTTTGGGTGTCACGGGCGTTTTTGGAACAACCGATGAAGCAGGGAAATTGCTTAACGGTGCATCTATGACTGTCGCGGCGTTTGATTCAGTGTTTAATGGTGGCGGATATGTTGTTACTATTGGATTAATCCTATTTGCATTTACGACATTGCTTGGATGGGCATATTATGGTGAAAAGTGTGTCGAATATCTTTTTGGAGTTAAATCCGTGCCATGGTATCGCGTGTTATTTACATTGGTAATTATTCCTGGAGCAGTATTGGAATTAGATATTGTTTGGAAGATATCTGATGTATTTAATGGATTAATGGCATTTCCAAACTTGATTGCCCTTTGTGCATTATCGGGTGTTGTAATATCCGAAACAAATTCATTTTTGAATGTGTTGAAAGCTGAAAAACAGATGATAAAGGAAAGTAAAGCGATTTAATCTTTTCCTTTCGTGATTAAAAATTACTTCGTTAGCTCGGCAGAGCGTCTGATCAAAGCCCAGAGTGACCCTAAGGGAACTCTGGGTAAATAAAAAAAAATAGAGCCCGTATAGGGCGACTCAAATACGCCATTATAAAAATTAAAATTCTTAGATTATTTTATCTAAAAAGAATAATCGAATAAATATAAGAAAGGATCAAAGGGAGTGTAAAATAAACTGTGTAAACGTTTTTTAGAAATCTATAAGATTATTTAACAATAACGTTTATATGGAGAAAAATTATGGACCCTTCACTTGACCTTAATGCTGAATTAGCAAAATGCAAAA
>JACDES010000080.1 GCA_013816265.1 Parachlamydiaceae bacterium
TTTTGCATTTTGCTAATTCAGCATTAAGGTCAAGTGAAGGGTCCATAATTTTTCTCCATATAAACGTTATTGTTAAATAATCTTATAGATTTCTAAAAAACGTTTACACAGTTTATTTTACACTCCCATACTTCTACGTAATAATCTCATATTTGAGTCGCTCTACCGAGCTCTAATTCTTTTTTTATTTTTCCCGGAGTTCCTTACGTCACTCCGGGCTTTGAACAGACGCTCTACCGAGCTAACGAACTAAATTCTAGATTTAAATCAATTTTTTCTTAGCCTCCTTCGACCGCTTTTAGATTGCACGCATTTTTATACAGAAATCTCTGAGGCAAGTAAGACCGCGCCTTTGTTGCCTCAAAGTATTCTACATACCGATGCGTACAATCTAAAAGCGGTCGCAAGCGACACGCACTCCAAAGGGGTTCGCCTTCATTAATTGAATCTTTTTCTTATTTTGACAGCATTGGGCTTAGAACAGACGCTCTACCGAGCTAACGAAGTAAATTCTATATTTAAATCAATTTTTTCTTAGCCTCAAGCGACACGTACTCCAAGGTTTAACAATTAAATGCAGTCTTCCACTGAGTTCTCAGAAGGGCTCTTTCATTCCTTTCTGCTAAATCTATTTTGTCTTCATCGGTTAACACTTTTCTTGTTACAAGCCAGCCACCAGTCGGTTCATTTATGCATTCAAAGCGAGAATCCTTATATTCTTCAATGTCCGAAAATCTTGATATCTCGATTTTTAGCTTAATAATTTCATCATTTGTTAAACGGGTAGGGTTATTGAATTCCAACTTTGGGTAATTATGTGCTATATCTTCCTTTTCACTACTCTCAAAAACTTCAAATTCTAAATAATTTGCACTTATCGGCTGAGAGATTGATATCTCATAATTGTTTTCTAGTCGTGCTTTGACAGCCTTCAAATCAGGCAACAGCGCAGAATTCAAATAACGAGTCAATAATTGAAAATCTTTCCATCCTGTGCATTCTCGTTTAACATAATGTACAAATTCAGGTAATGGCGATAAACGTTTATCCCAGCTCCGATTATTTTGTAAAACAGGACAATCTAATTTGATATTAACGAGCATTGGAGGTATCTGATTGATGACATCAACCAAAGATTCAATTTCTAAAATTGTTCTTCGCTCATCAGATGAAAGGACGGGATTCTTCCTATATACATGTAATAAAAACTGCCGTATTTCTCTCATCCATTCCCCACCATACCTAGCACCTGTGGTAAATTCACGTTTTATATTAGGATTCGCAGAAAATGAAACACCAAATTGCTTTGTTCGATGAGCATTATCGTATCTCATCTCAAACATTTTAAAGTATCCTGTTCGGGGCATCACATCATGTTCATGGTTTTTCCACAAAGTTCTGATTTTCTGGATTATCGTAGAAAGAGCTTCAGGATAAGTGGCGCTAATGCCATGCTCTTTAAAATGTTTAAGATATAAAGAGGAAGTCCCATGAGACAACTTAAATGATTGAATATGCTCTTTCCAAAACAGGCTCATTGAATTAGCAGGAGCTTCATGATATTTCCAGTTTGCCTTATAAATGTAAAATACCGATCCACAACCAAGAGTCAGACCGGAAACAAAAATAAAAGTAACGACACCAACAATTCGCTTTGTAACTGAGCAATCCTCTAATCCTTCTTTCCATTGAAAAGGATGAATCAGATGATCTACGTTTGTTGTAACTTTAATGATACTTACTAAATTAGACATTTATTTTCTCAAAAACTATTGTATTTGTAATATTTTTATTGCAAACAAGGATTCATTATATCATATATCCTAAAGACCGTATATGAATTTATTGCTGCTGTATATGAGTAAATAGATCAAATTAAAAAATTTTATTTAAGGAAATTTATTATGATGCCGCTTGGTGATGACAACTCTCTTCGCAAATCAATTCCTATTGTCACATACGTATTGATCTTTATGAATATCATCTTTTTCTTATTGGAATTAGCAGGTGGGGAAACATTCATAAAGGAATGGGCTTTTGTTCCAAGCCGTTTTCTTGCCAATCCAATTGCAAATATTCCAACTATTTTTACATCCATGTTTATGCATGCCGGTTGGGCTCATTTGATTGGTAATATGCTTTATCTTTGGATATTTGGCGATAATGTCGAGGATTATTTTGGAAAAATAAAATATTTAATATTTTACCTTCTGTGTGGCATTGCAGCTACATTTTCTCAATTCATTTTCAGTTCGGGCTCAAGTGTGCCAAATTTGGGAGCTTCGGGAGCAATTGCAGGGGTTCTCGGTGCATACATTTTACTATTACCTCAAGGTAAGGTTAATGTATTGTTAGGTTCAAGTGTAACTCAGATGCCTGCGTTAATTGTGATTGGCTTTTGGTTTCTCTTACAATTCTTTAGTGGTGTAGGATCAATCGCTTCAACAGATCAATCAGGAGAAGGGGGCGGAGTTGCATATATGGCCCACATTGGAGGATTTTTAGCAGGTTTAGCAATGGCAGTCGTATTTAAAGTTTTTGATAAACCAAAACAATAAAAGTAAGTTTGTAAAGATGGATACAAAAGATAGCAATGGAACTTTACTAACTGACGGTGATTCTGTTCTAGTGATCAAAGATTTAAAAGTAAAAGGATCCTCCGATGTGCTTAAAAGAGGTAAAGTTTTCAAAAACATACGTTTGACTGATAATGTGGAAGAAGTTGAGTGTCGAGAAGGAAAATCGACGCTTGTCCTTAAAACCTGCTTCTTGAAGAAAGCATAATTTATTCCTTTGGGAAAGAAATTAAAAACCTACAACTTTAAGCTCGGGGATTCGTGGAATTGGTTGATGATTTTGCAATGCTACCCAAAGATCATATCGTGTTTGTAGATTAAGCCAAAACTCTGGTGAAGACCCAAACGCATCGGCAAAATCTAAAGCAATGGTTTCTGTTACTCTTCGTTTCTTATTGATAATTTCACTAATTTTTGGTTGAGTCCAAGAACCACCGAGATAACTGGCAAATTGATCTTGAGAAAGATTAAGGGGCTTAAGAAATTCTTCAAGTAAAATCTCACCTGGATGTGTTGGCGGTCTATTTTTTGGAAGCATGGTAACCCCCTCCTATTTTTTCTGTCTAATGATAATCTATAATCTCAACTTGTTCTGGTCCTTGAATACCCCAAGAAAATATAACTCGATATTGATCATTAATACGAATACTATATTTGCCTTTAAGGTTTCCTTTCAAAGCTTCCAATCTATTTGCAGGTGGTATTTTAAGATCGTTTAAATTCGCTGCAGCGTCTAACATGTCAAATTTTCTATGAACAATAGTAAGCAAAACTGGATCAATTTTTTTTCTTGCCCGTTTAGAATTTATACCATTAAAAATATCAGATGTAGCATCATCGGCAAAGGATTGAATCACGTATTACTCGTTTTATATCATTATAGCATATATTAATATAATCTTACAATAAAAAAACTTAGGTTAGGCTTTGATTGAACAAAATCAAATATGCTTTAATAAGCAATGCATCGCATTCTTGTTTTCGTAATAAATAATAATTCGGGATTCGACCTGAAAGATAAAACCTATGATTTTTATAGGTGGTGAAAAAAAATTTCTTGTTTTTTCCTGCAATTTTGTTAATTGTAAACTTTAACAACAAATATTCAGGAGAGTAATGATTTCCCCTTCAAACATCTTATGTTCATTGACATTATTAATACATTTTTCATTTGCTGCAGTGATAACTGCGTCTATGACTGCACAGCTTTTTGCTTCCAATATTACACATGAATGTCTCGATCGACAAGAAGTTTATGGGAGAACGACAACAATATATCACGGATCATCTGTAGAACCTACTATAGCTGTAAATCCAAAAAATAAAAATCATATTGTAGCTGCTTGGCAGCAAGACCGCATTTCAAATGGAGGTTCTCTTGACGCAGGCGTTTCCTATTCAAGAGATGGGGGTAAACATTGGCATAAATGTAAAGTCTCCTTCCAAATATGTGATGGGGGCATCAATCAAAGATCTGGAGATGAATGGCTGAGTTATAGTGCCGACGGCAGTAAAGTATATCTATGTGCTTCAGTTCTCAATGCAACCAAAGAACCAAATACAAATAATCAGTTTGGTGTAGTAGTTACGATTTCAGAAGATGATGGAGCAACATGGAGCGAGCCCCGTTACCTTTTTTCCAGCATGAATTATCTATCTGAACCTACGCATCAATTTGCCAATTCTGACAAGACATCTATCACTGCAGACCCAAATAACAAAGACCGCGCAATTGCTGTATGGGCAACTTTTAATCCAAGTTCGTCCTACCATGGCAATGCACAAAGTAGTTATACAACTGATGGTGGAAAGAACTGGTCGGCAGTTCAACAGGTATATGATCCCTTTCCAGATCTAACCCAACAAGGATTAAGTAATGGGATTCAAAATGATAATCAAGCGAGCAATAATGTTGTACTTATATTACCCAAAAGAGAGATCTGCAAAAAAAGACGTTTAAGTGGCGATTGGTTAGATTTTGCAGTTCGTGTCTATGCAAAGCCTGGTGCAACTGATGAACAGTATACAAATGATGCATTTCCATTTAAGTACACTATAGCAGATATTGTAACGATCCGTTCAAAAGATCATGGTAAAACATGGAATCCCAATGCAAAAGTTGTAGTGCCAAGTTTTGTAAATAATTTACTTTACACAGGCGGCTACACCTATGACGCTAATGGTAATATCATTGGTGGTTTGGGATCTCTTATGCGTGATGATCAAACAGTCCCCTCATATAATGTAAACCCAAAAAATGGTTTTTTGTATGTCGCCTATCAAACGAGTACATTTAGAGAAGATAAACTTCCTCAAATCGGTCTTGTGACTTCACGTGACGGAGGCCATACTTGGTCAAAAGGGGTTAATGTCAGTCGAACGCCCACTAATTGTTCTAATCCGCAAGCTTTCGAACCTTTTGTAGCAGTCACCAAAAATGGACGAGTGGGAATACTATATTTTGATTTTCGTAATGATGATCGTTCCAATTTTAATAAGACAAAAATGGATGCATGGCTTGCAATATATCAAGAGGTAAAATGCAGCGATGGAGGTAGTACTACAATTGGTTTTGATTTTGTTGAAGAAATAAGATTATCTGAAAAATCGTATATCGCTCAGAATGGTCCTAATACCTCTCAAGGCTTCATGACGGATGGTGATTATCAATTTCTTACGACACAAGGCAATAATTTTTATGCTATTTATACGAAATCTTTAAAAGGACCTTTTACACCTGCAACAGTATTCTTTAAAGACCCGGTACATAAAGCAATAGTTTTACTAGATAATAACTATCGTACAGCCCCATTTGTAAGTATAATTAAGAACTGTAAAAATGGTGCCGATTTAATTTTGACTAAAAAGCTAAAGTAATTGCGGAATGGTCTTGTTCGATTACATAAGCGACCCTCTAGGAATTTGTGTCGCTTATGTTAATGCATTTTGAAATAGAAAAAATGAAAATAAAGAGATCCCTTGGTAATCTCATTCGGTTTTATCACTCATTGTGTGAAATCTAAAGGAAATCGTAAGCGATAATACTCAGATGGGGACAGCTATGATTAATTGAACTCAACCAAAACCGTAACAACCTAATCTAGAGCAGAAAAACCGCTCTAGAAAAGATTTTTAAAATTAATTGGTTAATAATAAAACTTGTTTAAGTTCTCGACCGGACCAGAATGTAAATATTTTTGTTCCTTTAAGTAAAAAGGGAGGCTGGGTAAGGTCTAAAGTACGATAACTTCCGGGTTTAATTTGAGGGTTTGTACTAGTCCCTGTTTTAGGGTCAATGTCATTAGTTATTAGACAAAACTTAAATTGCTTTAAATTCTGCAAAAAAACGCTAATATCTTCAAGGGGTAGGTGTTGCAGAACATCTTTGCATATTAATAAATCAGCAGCTGGAAGCTTATTTGTTTTTGTGGCATCTTGGTGAAAAAATTTAATATTTTCCGACCCAAAATTAGCCCTATTTTTTTCTATAACAAACTTTACAAGATCATATCCTTTATAGTTGATTCCACTCCAATTGATTTCTTGAGAAAATGTCCAATCTCCACAACCGGCATCCACGACAGACTTAATGTTGTAGGCTGTAAAAAAATCAGCTAAAAATTGACGGTATTCCACTGTATTTTTAAGGGTTGATCCAGTTCCTGAGAAACCTTCCCCACTAGAATTTTTGCCCCATGATTTATTTTTATATATATCATTAAATACTTCTTCGGTTGTTTTGGACCAAATTTGGTTTGTATTAATTATGGATAACAAACCCATAATAAATACAGTTTTTCTAAAAAAATTCTTCAATTTCATATCACAATCTCCCATCATTTATGTTTTTGTAGAGCCTATAAAGCTACATACCGATAATATACATTTAGCAATTTTCTAAATCTATTTGATAAAGACTCAACGAAATTTAAGATTACTAATTTTTTTTCATATTTTTTATCTGACCTGAATAATTTAGTCAATCACGAATGCTAAAAAATATTTTTTTGATAATTGTTGGATACACGATTGAAAGAACTTACTAAATCCCCCACAAAACTTTTAGCGTAGTCTAACAATTTCAACCCACTTAAAACTTGGAATTTGAACCGACTCACAACCTCGGGATTCGATGATCGAAAATAGATCCATTCTTTCTGTACGAAATCTCATTTATATACCACGTTCGGGTAGGTTGTTAAATTTTTTGTGGCGTCAAAGCCCCGGGGTTGAGCGATCGTAAGTCACCCCATATTACTAATATTGGGTGACTTACGATCGCTCAACCGCGGGAGCTTTCACGCACAAAAAAATTAACAAGCTACCCGAACGTGGTATAGTTTGTAGGTTCTATTTTAAAATTATCATAAGTATCAAAAACGTTCTGAACAAATAGACCTAATCAATAATAAATATTTTTTATTTGTATTTACAACATGATATTATTCGAAATAAATTATCATATTATTCTATGCTTTTAGTCGTGAAAATGTTATAAATTAATATATTTTTATCTCGAAGTTAAAGATGTTATTCATAATATTATTAAGTTGTCTTTATAATAATAAAATATATTTACAAAAAGCTAAAACATGTCGCCAATCACCAATCTAGACAGATCTCCCGGCACCTATTTCTCATGGGATATTAAACAAACAACCGCCATTAAAATAGGCTTCTTTGCAGCGTTATTCTTTATAGGCTACCTTGGCTATACGCTCTATAATAAATTTAGAACCTATAAACAGCAAAAAATTGGAGGTGGCATCTCATCCTTCACAAAGAAAATTCTTTATAAAGACCCGCTATTAGAAAAACTATTATGCTTCAATAACCCAAATGTAACCGGGCAAATAAACGGAATTTACATTACTTCCAATGAAACTAATTTATCGACTACTCAAAAGTTATTACTAGAACATCCTCGATCAATAAATGATAAGTCTATTCATATTGGATGTGCAGCATGGCATAATTTCGATATCATGTGCACAAGAAAATCAAACTACGGTTTGATCATAGATTTTAATCCAGAAAATGCAAAATTTATCAATAAAACGATCGCTATTATAAATTCTTGCGAAACAAGAGATGACTTTAAGCAAACAATGATCAATTATCTCAATTCTCTTGAGGAAAATGAAAGGGCGTTATTTTTTCATAGCGATCAAAAAGGGATTCCAACGGAAAGCATAGAGTCCGAGTTATTACGAGATGGTAGCTGGTTGCAAAGTGATGACAACTATAGTTATATTAAAGAAATTGTTTCACAGGGCCATCTTATTGCTATCACAGAGAATATTACAAATCACACTCAATTTGGGAAAATTAGAAACTTTTTAGATGAAAACGATATTGTCATCGACACGCTTTATCTGAGTAATATTTCTAGTTTTATGCAAACGACTAACGATAAAAATGAATATGAAAAGTCAGTCAAACAATTGCTACATAAAGATACAATATTTATCAATTGTCCAAAACTTAAACGGTTTAATCCCCTTCATATAACAATATTAAATCAAAATCCAGTTTTAGGAAATGCAGTCTTAGCGACCACTTATGATACTTCACAACTCTTTGAGGTATGCGATCCAATTACTAGAGCCACAAGATTATTGGAAAAGGCTTTATCCTGTAGTGCAATAAGACGTCTATATGAAACTGCGTATTCAACGCCTATAGTTAAATGTGAAACAGGAAACTGGAAGGTTGTATTTGCTGAAAAGACTATTACAGGTTCCTCAGCTGAAACTGATTTTAGTTCACGACAAATAACTCTGTTATCGACGATTTCAGATGAAAAGGCATTAGCTTATTTAGTTTTTCAACTTATTTTCGCTGTTGATTATCAAAAACACCTAAAACTTTCTGAAAAAGCTCTTTTGGGTCAAATTCAATGTGAAGATTACGCTAAAGAAAGAGCTCAACTTGATTTTGAAGGCACACAGTCACATAAAAAAATAATAATTGAAGCCATCAAGGAAATGGAGTGGAGCTCATCTCTGAATATTTATGCTACACATACAGATTTTGAAAAATATTGGAATATAGTTAAATCAACTCCAACTGTAAATTATTATAGAAATCAATTCCACGGAAAATTATTTGAGTCGTCTGATCCAATTATAAGGGCCACAAAATTGTTGGAAAAAGCTTTATTTTCTAAGGCAATTAAACGCCTCTATGAAAAGGCATATTCAACGCCTACAGTTAAATGTAAGCATGGAGATTGGAAGATTGTATTTGCTGAAAAGACTACTTTAGGTTTTCAAGCTGAGTGTTTTGGAAGTTTACGACAAATAAATATATTATCAAGCCTTTCAGATCAAATGGCATTAACTTATTTAGTTTTTGAACTCACTAATGCTACTCAAGAACCAAGATTCAATAAACTCTATGAAAAAGCTCGTTCGGGACAAATTCAGTGTGAAGAATACACTAGAGAAATTGAACGTATTGAATTTGAAGGTACATTGTTACACAGAGAGATTATAGTTGAAGCCATCAAGGAACTAGGGTTGAGCCCTTCTCTCAACATTTATGCTTCTCATACAGATTTTGAAGCATATTGGAATATAGTAAAATTGTCTCCTCATTCAAATTGTGCAAGAAAACAATGGAAAATATGGAGAGCAGGAAAATTATTTGAGGCAAGTGATCCAATTACAAGGGCCACAAAATTACTGGAAAAAGCTTTATCCTGTAATGCAATAAAACAACTATATGAAAAGGCATATTCAACCCCTACAGATAAATGTGAATCTGGACACTGGAAGATTGTGTTTGATACAAAGACTATTTTAAATTCTGGAGCAGAAACAGTGTGGGCTTCGCGACAAATAACTCTATTATCGACTCTTTCAGATGAAACGGCATTAACCTATTTTGTTTTTCAACTCACAAATGCTATTCATTTTCAAAGACACGCAAAACTTAATGAAAAAGCTCGTTTGGGTCAAATTCTTTGTGAGGAATACACTAAAGAGATAGCGCAAGTTAATTTTGATGGAACACTCATACACAAAGAGATAATCAATGAAGCCATCAAGGAAATGGACTTGAGCCCATCTGTGAATACTTATGCTTCTCATACAAATTTTGAAACGTATTGGAATATAATTAAATTAACTCCAAGCGCAAATTTTAGTAGAGATCAGTGGAAAAAATTAGCCCCGAAAAGTAAATAGAGACTGGTGATTACACCCCTCTTTGGAGTGCACGTCGCTTGAGGCTAAGAAAAAATTGATTTAAATCTAGAATTCACATCGTTAGCTCGGTAGAGCGTCTGTTCAAAGTCCGGAGTGACGTAAGGAACTCCGGGTAAATAGAAAATAAATTGAGCCCGTTTAGGGCGACTCAAATATGCGTCGATATACTAACACTCCTAATAATCAGACGCACAAACCACTTGAAATACTTCTACGTAATAATCTCATATTTGAGTCGCTCTACCGAGCTCTATTCTTTTTTTATTTTTCCCGGAGTTCCTTACGTCACTCCGGGCTTTGAACAGACGCTCTACCGAGCTAACGAAGTGAATTCTAGATTTAAATCAATTTTTTCTTAGCCTCAAGCGACACACACTCCAAAGGGGTCGCCTTCATTAATTAAACCTGAATTAATGTAATTAAATCCCGTCCAAATTCAAGTTTCAGACTACGCCTTGAATAACACTCGGTAATACAGATTGTACGGCAGGCATCTGAGATAAATGCTTATATAATTCCGATATTCTGTTCTTTGGTAATTTATCTTTTTTTATCGTATCAACCCTACACTGGAGGTTCGAAAGCATCGCTGACGCACTATCTACTCTTGTAATTGTTTTATCCCCATATTTGGATACGTACGTTTCAATTTCATCTACTTGAGTCCTTAAAGGTCCTAAATGTTTATCAACATCAACTTCTATTTCAGCTACCGTTAAATGCTGTTCTACACCATCAGTTTTCTCTTTACCGGCCCTCAAGCCTACTCTTGAAAATTGTTCTATCCCTTCCGCTCTAATTTTACATTTAGTCCCGATCGACAAAAACTTAGAAACAAGCCCCATGACCATATTTGCAAAACTTTGAGCTATTTTTTTCTCTTCTTTACAAAGCTTTATCGCACTATCGGTTGGGATATTGATGTGTTTTAATACCTCCGATGTCGATTCTTTTACCTGTTTTTTATAAACATATTGCGTCGAGGCTGTACGAACCACTTCAGCAGAAGTGACTTTCGTGAGTTCCTTAGTCATTTTTTTCACTATTGTTTTAGGCAAACCCAATTCAATTAATTTTTTAATCGCACATTCTGCAATTTTCCCATTACCAATCGTGATTGCCACGGACAAGCCTGTAAGAAGGGATCCAACTCTGCTAGCAAATTCCTTATTTGAGATAGTTTTATCGGAATCTAACTCATACAGAGGGAGTGTATTTAATCCCTCAATGATTTTTTCTATTTTATCAGTTTCTCGCGATTTTAGGATGTTATTCAGAAAAAGTTCTTGTGCTTCAATATAATTTGACCGTTCGGCTACAGGTAGCTCATCAACCAGCTTATTATATGCCTCAAATATATTTAGTAATTGTGTGTCTTCCAGAGATACATTTTTATGAAAATTTCTTTCAATTACATCCCCTTCTTCCTTAAAGCCTTTTACTCTTTTGTTCATTATTGACTTAAGGTCGGACATCGTTGCTCGGTCTGATTCAGTACCGCTGTAAATGATCAATGCAATAGAAACAATAGCCGTCCCAATTTTTAGAAGACCGAAGGCCTTAGGAGTATTTTTAACAAAATTTCTATATCTTGCTTTTCCAGTGGCCTGGATTTTTAATTGCGATTCAATGGAAATTAACACCTCTTTGACAGTGCTGTGCAGATTTTCAAAATTATTTGAGGTAACAAAATCTTTAGGAAGCTTTCGTTTTTTTGCAGCAGCAATCGTCCAATGCTCATTAAAGTATGGCTTCATTTCTAATGCTGAGAACTCTAAGCGTGTAAAAACCCGACGATCAATAAAACGTCCTGTTCTTTGAAGAACTTTAACGAAACTTTTATCAATAGCTCTACCTGCTTTCGTTCTACCAAGTCTAGTTAAACCTACCATTGTAAGTGCAGCTACAATTTCTAACTTTGTCTTTTGGGTTGGCTTTGTAAAAAATACTTGATTGGTATTGGGTGATTCTTCTCCGCTAACCTTATTCATAACACCTCTAATCGATATTTATTAATTATAATACTTATTTAAATGAAGTAATAATAAATAAAGACTGTTAATTTATTATAAAGATTGCTAAATTAAATAAATTAACATATATTGGTTTTGTGATATTTTTTTTAAAAAAATAAAAAGACAATATAATTTAATTTTATTAAAATAATTCAATGTTAGATTTGATATTGAATTATAGTTGTCAATAAGATAATATATTGTTAAAATATTACATCTCTAGGAAGTTAAATTAATGAAGATTGAATTTTATTTACAGCCCCATTGGAGTTCAAACTCCGGGCGCCTACTGCATGCCTTTTCTAAGTCCTCTTTATTCGCAAATGGCAAAAGCATCCCAAAAGTCACTTTCAAAGTTGCTGCTTTTATTATAGCACAGGTATTTCTCAAGCTATTTCTTGCTGTTCCTCTCATCACTTTAGCCGCAACCGCAGATATTATTAATTGGTCCATTTGTACATTACAACAAAAAAAATGGAAGTCTAAATTATATTCAAATGGATTTTCAAATCATTTAATCGATTTAATCTCTCTTCAAGCTCTTCCCATTATATCTATAGGATATGCATTAGTAAATCAGCTTCCAAAAGGAAATCGTTTTTACCGCCCATACGAGGGAATAGCTAGTGTGCTTGGTACTCAATTTCTAAAATGGGAACAAGATTTTTTGTTCCCCTTGCGATATCCTTATTGGAAAACTAACACCATTTATATCATTGAACGCATAGCCTCTGCAGGATTTAAATCAAGAAATGAGTTGTTATATGCTGTAAAAGGAAATTCAAGAACCATTGAACCATTAACATTAATCAAAGCCGGAGCTGACACGAGAGGGATTTTGGCAGACACAGCTTTAGATGGAACCCCAGAACAAATAAAAACTTTGATTAAAGCTGGTGTAAATCCTGATCAAATAAGTTATTATGGCGGTGTTTCTCCCATGAGACAAGCTTGTATTTGGTGGAATTTTCCAAATGCAGAAGCACTTCTTGAAGGCGGAGCTGATCCTGAACAAACAATAGAAGTTGATGGCCATGGTCCCCTTCCACTTATTGCAGCTACGGGTTTACAAATTCCGCCTTCAAATATTAATAATGAAGAGGCCTTACAATGGATAGAGAAACGCAATACTTTTTTTTCAAATGTATTTGAAAAGTTAATAAAAATGAATCTTGGTTGGGACTCTCCATTTACACAGGTTGACAAAAAAAATTGTAAAGGGGGTTCTAGAATGGCCTATACTATTTTGACGGCTCCTATAGGAATTTTGCCTAATTTGGCAAAAAAATTTCAGATGTTTAATACGGAGTCTCTAGAAAATCTTTGGGATTTATTACATGATGACTTTTTTTTAGATCAACTTCCTTTCATGAATGATCTTATTCCTGGAATCCCACATGGAAGAACCTTTGAAATATTTCTGCAAGAGTGCATGAAGGGTATTTTGAAAAGAAAAAATCAAAGTGACTCCATCTTAGATCCATATTTTGTTACAATCGAGTATCTTGCAAAACAAAAACGCGGAGAGTTTTTTCATCGTTGGTGTGATCCTTCTTACCGTCTACAATTAACAAACTTTATCCTTCAGGAGGGAAAGCGGTACTCCAATGATTTTACGGATAAGCTCCAGAACGTGTTCAATCAAGTTTACCGGCCGATGGGAATTCGAGGAATCGATAGAATTATTTCCAATTATGCATGTTTTGCTCCTGAAGCTCTTTGAGGCCTAAGTGGATCTATAATAAAAGCGAAAGAGGACTTTCGCTTTCACTTTGGAGATCCTAATTGTTCGCAGATTTAATATTACCTTCAAACGAAAACAAACCTACTTTATATTCCTTTATTATAATCCAAGAAATTTGTTAATAGAAAAAATACGATATAATTTTATTATATTTACAATTTTCAATGTTAGATTTGATATTGCATTATAGCTATGATTTAGATAATATATTCATAAAATTAAAAATCTCTAGGAAGTTAAATTAGTGAAAACCGAATTTTATTTACAGCCTCATTGGAGTTCAAACTCCGGGCGATTATTACATGTCTTTTCTAAGTCCTCTTTATTCGGAAATGGCAAAAGCATCCCAAAAGTCACTTTCAAAGTTGCTGCTTTTGTTGTAGCACAGGTATTTCTCAAGCTATTTATTGCTGTTCCTCTCATCACTTTAGCCGCAACCGCAGATATTATTAATTGGTCCATTTGCATTTTACAATTAAAAATGAATGACAAAGGATATACTAATAGATTTTCAAACCATTTAATCGATTTAATCTCTCTTTCAGCTCTTCCTATATTGTCCATTGGATACGCACTGGTAAATCAGGTTCCAAAAGGAAATCGTTTTTACCGACCCTTCGACCAAACCTTTAGTGCTCTTGGTCCTAAATTTCTAGATTGGGAACAAGATTTTTTGTTCCCCTTGCAATATCCTTATTGGAAATACGACAGCGTTTACTTAATTGAACGGATGGTCTCTGCCGGTGTATGTTCAAGATTAGAGCGGATACGTGCTTTAAATGAGGGAAACTCAGGATATATTGAAGGCCTGATTGAAGCCAGGATTACGACTGGGCTTATGGCTGATACAGCTATGTATGGAACTGCTATACAAATAAAGGCATTAATTAAAGCAGGGATAAGTCCTAATCAAACAACTGAAGATGGCGAGCGTTCTCCAATAGAATGTGCATGCAATTGGATGAATTTATCACATGCAGAAGCACTTCTGGAAGGAGGAGCGGATGTTGATAAAACAATAAGGTATGGTGAGGGTTATATTCCCCTTATTGCAGCAGTGGGTTTATATCTTCCGCCGGAAAACCGTAGCAACGAAGTGACTTTGCAATGGATAGAGAAACGCAATACTTTTTTTACAAATGTATTTGAAAAGTTAATAAAAATGAATCTTGATTGGGATGCATCATTTAAACAAATTGCCGAAAGAAATCTTGAAGGTTGTTCAAGAAGGGCCTTTACTATTTTAGCAGCTCCAGTAGGTATTTTGCCTAATTTGTCAAAAAAATTTCCGATATTTAATACGAATTCCCTAGAAAATCTTTGGGATTTATTACAGGAAGACACTTTATTTAATGATCTTTCTAATCTTAGTAATTTAATTCCCGGATTCCCAAATGGAAGCACTTTTAAATTATCCCTGCAAGTATACATGAATCGTATTCTTAAAAGAAAAAATCAAACTGAGTCCATTTCAGATCCCTATTTTGCTACAATCGAGCATCTAGTGAAGCAAAATAAAAAAGAGTTTTTTCATCTTTTTAATGATCCTACTTACCGTCTACAATTAAAAAACTTTATTGTTCACGAGGGAAAGCGATACTCCAATGATTTTACGGATAAGCTCCAAAACGTGTTCAATCAAGTCTACCAGCCGATGGGAATTCGAGGAATCGATAGAATTATTTCCAATTATGCATGTTTTGCTCCAGAAGCTATCTGAGGCATGGGTGGATCTATAATGAAAGCGAAAGAGGACTTTCGCACTCCAAACGCGTCGCGAATCATTCAAAACCTATTTTTAAGTCTACGCGTAGCGTTTGGAGTGCGAAAGTCCCCTTTCGCTTTCATTTTTGAGAGGCTCTCGGATCTTCATAAACTTCTTTGTTCCCAGTTTATGTTTCTTTCAAACTAAAACAAACATCCGATATCATCTAAATCTCTTTAAAAATTATCCCCGAGAATTGTTAGTAGAAAAAAAAGAATGTTATCTATATAGTTATATTAAAATTAATGCAAAACAGATTATTATCCTCATCGGTTCCATTCTGTTAGTTAATCGACAAATTGATTAGCAAAAATAACTAATAATAAATTTATTAAAAAATACTTCATTTATAAAATTCTATTATGATAAGAGTCCATTTAAAAGGAAAATTATGACTTCAAAAGTACTTTCAGATAATAAATCGATTAGCACTGTAAATAACGTCCTACCTATATTTAGACCTTCCAGAGACGTTCTATTGCTCGTTTTAAATCATCTGAATGCTAGTGATTTAGGAAATCTTTCTGCAACTTGTCATCACTTAAGGGGCAGAATTCAAATCGAAGAGACCTTATGGATGAAAATAGCCAATCGTGAATTAGATATTCAAAATGTCTTTGCAAAATGGTCCTGGAGAGACTGCGTCATAATAAGAAAACAATGGGAGAAAAATGTATTCCTTCAAAGAAATTTTTTTGAGGGTAATGAATTACTGGGCTCGTTTCTAGGCTCGTTTAGAAAGCATCCGTTTGGCACCCTATTTACTTGGAATTCACAGATCACCATAAAAGCAGATATCGCCGCAGGAAATTTTTCTGCCGTCAGGAATTCTGTGAAAGGTTACATATGTCAGTTTTATGATGGTGAACGATCGGTATATATAAAATCTATCGAAACGGAAATAGATCCAACAACGGGAGAAGAAAGGGATCTCGTCAATTCCGCCGGCAGAAAAAGTGCCCATATTGAGCTACTTATTTTTAACAATAGTAACCAAAAGATTGGAAATTTTGAAATTCTATACGGCCCTATAATCTGTTTAAACAATGGATTCTCATTGATAGGGAATAAAATTATTTTTCATGGTAAGAGCCCTTTCATACTACCAAGAATTTCATTTCACGATATTCCTACAAGTTCTTCGAAAATTTCCTTTGAAAATTTTACTCATTTACAAGGAAATTTGATCGAAATTACCGAAACTCACCTCATTTTTTCACAACCTACACACACTGTAAGATATGATTTTCACCAAAACATCGTTACGGAATCGATTCCCACGCCAATCGATAATGTAAGATTTCAAACGATTGTCGCTGATAATATTTTAGTTCAAGTGACGACCAATGAATTAATTGGTTATCAAAAAGCAGAGGTAGAACAAGAAGACGGATCTAAGCGGTTGCAATGGCAAGAAATCTGGAGAGGGCATAATCCAACTGCCAACGAAATTATTGCTGCAAGAGACAAAAGTCCTTATTTTTTTGTTGATACTAGCCAAATTAATAATATCTACCAGCTCTACGATGCGCGTACCGGTAAGTCAATACGAAAAATGAAACTTGATTGTAAGAAAGATTCACTTACCGATCCAAGTACAAATCTAATGTACAATTCTTTCACCTACTTAAACAAGGCTAGAGAAACAATCCTACGTGATTTCTCACCGCGAAAATTATTAAAAATTAGAGATCCGAATGCTGGCTCATTCGAAATATTTAAAGATAAAATCAAATTTAAAATGAAATCATATTCGCTAGCAAAAAGAATCTCTTTTTGTTTCATTGCTTTTTTGGCGATTGCTGCATTCTTTAAATACATATATTTGCCTAGATCGCCTCTAAAAAAGAAATAAAATTTATATAAATGTACTCATATAAATAAAAGGAAAATTATGACTCCAAAAGTACTTTCAGATAATAATGCGATAACCAACGTTAATAGCGTTTTACCTATTTTTAGACCTTCGAGAGATGTTTTATTGCTAGTTTTAAATCATCTGAATGCTAGCGACTTAGGGAATCTTTGTGCGACTTGTCATCACTTAAGGGGCAGAATTCAAACGGAAGATA
>JACDES010000081.1 GCA_013816265.1 Parachlamydiaceae bacterium
ATCGTAAGTCACCCCATATTACTAATATTGGGTGACTTACGATCGCTCAACCGCGGGAGCTTTCACGCGCAAAAAAATTAACAAGCTACCCGAACGTGGTATAAAAGGTGGTCGCAAGTGATTGCATTCCAGAGGTATTCAATATGACTTCATTAAATTTCAATTTTACATATCCTTTATTTGTTAATTAATTTTAAAAATTTTAACTTATTAAAATAATGATTTACTTTTAAATTAATTTATAGTAAAATAACTCATGTTAGTTAAAATTTGTTGTATTATATAAATAGGAGTTGAATATGACGTGGGCATCAAATATTTATAATCGTATATGTGGTAATAAAAATTATTCTCAATTACAAAATGCTGAGCAAGAAGATGTCGGTGATGTAATTGATCAGACAGAATTAGCAGAAAAATTAAAAGATATTACACTTGATACTTTATCAAAAAAAGTTCATGGAAAACTGATTTCGAAACGAATAGAAACAATGAAGAAAAAAGCAAAAGCTCCAGAAAAACAACCAGAAAATAAGCCGAAATCATTATCTGAAAAAGTTGCATCCATTACAACTCAAAATTATCCAAAAGAAATAAAGCTTAGCAATGGAACCACTACTTCTGTGGATTTTATCGAGCGTCAAGTTCTTATGTTAGATATTATAGTAAATCGCATTCTTCTTGATTCTGCAGGATCGGTTCTTAAAGATTACAATGACCCTTACGTGCAAATAGATCAAGAAGCGAAAGAGAAACCGAAGGGTGATGCAGGAAAGAAAGTAGACTCAGGAGTCGGCTTATCAATAAAGATCGACGTTCCAGGTGATAAGTCTAAGGTAAAAGGTGAAAAGATCGATAAAACTGCAGAAAAAGATTGTCCTGCAAAAAAAACTCCTCCTTCCAAATCAATTATCGAAGAAAGTACTTGGAAAGATCTTGAGTTACTTAATGGAGAACAATTTGATGAAAATGGCAATCGAGTAGTAGAAACAGATAAAGAGGGCAAGCCAATAGAAAATGCCCAAATAATAAAAGCGAGTGTTGCTTCTAATTTATGTGAAGGGAAGGTGAAAACAAAAATTGGAGAAATAGGATTTCGTCAACGCCTAGCAAATCCTACATCAGATTTAGAAGTGTTAAAAAAACGTCAACAATTAGTTACTTTGTTAAGTGATTCTAAAGCCGGCGGCATTCGAAGGAAAATTAACAAAGAACTTAATATTTTGGCTGAGAACGAATTACATTTGTTAAGTTTTTGGCAAGTAAAAGATCAACTACTAGTTGGTCGAGCTGATAGATTCTTTTTTAGATATGTCGAAAGTTTAGATAAGTGGTTGAATAAAACAAAATTTGCAGTAACGATGCATGGAGGCTTAGAAAAAGTTAATACCCGTCTAAGAACCTTAATTAAAACAGTTGCTGTTGTTGCTATGCCATTGATTGCATTAAACGCAATGGGTGCCTTCAATAAGTATCCAGAGTTCTCAGAGAATTTAGACACTGTGGGTCAAAGATTTACTGCAACGGCTGGTCCAATATTTTTCATAGCTTCATTTTTGCAAAATAAAACGATTAAAGCCATTTCCAATTTATGGGGATGGTGTGTAGCTGCATCTACAGTTGCGAAAGACTGGGGATGGCAGAAGGCTGAAGCTGAATATTGTGAACTTATTCATGAAAAAACTTTAGCAATTTCTAAATATTATAAGAGTATGAAAACGATACATAAAATTTTATCTAACAAAGATAATACAGGGCTTGCAGATAATTTAGAACAATATAAAAAGTTTGATGATTTTATAAAAAACCCTAAATTAAAAACCTTATTTGGAGCACTAAACTCAAGATCATTCGATTGTGATACTCCTACTGAGTATAATCAAATGGGTAACATCATGGTAGCATGGATGGAGTTACAAGATGCAGGAATTCGAACAGAATTTGAAAAAGGGCTTCATGCTATTGCTGAAATAGACACAGTGCTAACGACTGTTTCTTTAGTAACAACATCAAAAGATAAACCAAAAGCAAAGTTTTGTGTAGCAAATTTTGTGCCGGGTGATGAGCCCATGATTCATTTAGAAAATTATTGGCATCCAATGGTTAAAGAAGAAAAATTGGTAACGAATTCAATAAAACTTGGTAAAGATGGAGATGCCCGTAATATTATTGTCACGGGTTCTAATACCGGTGGAAAATCAACAGCCCTTCGATCCATTTCTACAAGTGTTGTGATGGCGCAAAGTTTAGGAATCGCGCCTGCTGAGTCTATGACCTTAACGGCCTTTGATAAAGTGAAATCTTCTATGACAACTAAAGATGATGTGCAAAAGGGAGATTCGCTCTTTCAAGGTCAGGTCAAATTTGTTGATAAATCGATCAAAGAATTAAGAGAATTGGATAAAACTAAGCAGAAGAGTTTATTTATCGTGGACGAAATGTTCAACGGTACTTCCGAGAAATCAGGAAAGCCGCATGCAAAAGGTTCTGCAAGGATTATGGGTAAATTCCGTAATAATATCACAATATTTGCTACTCACTTTTCCAATGTACCAACATTAGAAAAGCAAACAAATGGGATGTACAAAAATTATTGTGTTGGGACTGATGCTAGTAATACTCCTGACTATAAACTTAAACCGGGTATCGGAACTCTAGATCCAGCAAAAGGGGTTAAAGAAAAATTGAATTTAGACAAAGAGGTTTCTGATGCTATTGATGAGGAAACCACAGAGTTAGAATTTGAGATGGTTGCCAAAGAACTTTCAAAACAAGATGAGACAACTATTATTCAATCTCATCAAAAATTGACTGATATGCTAACAAGAAAGGATCTTCCTGAAGATGTTCGTAAAGAATTAGAAGAGACGATCAAGTTGATGGGTTCTGTGGGTGCCGTTTCGAAAAAGCATCTTAAGAAGGAAAAAGTTTCCAAACCGACCATGGCTGAAACAATGTCCGCAGCAAGTGGCATGGGGTTAGGATTGAGCGGATCTTCGATTGTTGATCCTCATGCTTCTGTAAGAAGATTATCAAGAGAATTAGAAGATCTTTGTTTTTCTGAAAGTAACGGATATTCTATGGCTTATGATAATTCAGGTCTAGAAACTAAAACTGGATAAATTTAGAGGGTGGTCGCTTGCGACCGCTTTTAGATCCCTTTTGGGGTATGTGTCGCTTGAAGCTAAGAAAAAATTGAAAACCACATAAGAAACAATTTTTCTTTATGGTTATTAATTCATAACCTCTATTATAGGGTGGCGGTTTCAAACAAAGCGAAAGAGGACTTTCGCACTCCAAACGCTTCGCGAAGCTTTGAGGATAAGAATTTTCTAATTTTACGCGAAGCGTTTGGAGTGCGAAAGTCCTCTTTCGCTTTGTTTGAAACCACCACCCCTCAGATAGCAAAAAGCAAACATTCTATCGAGCTTACGAAGTGAATTCTAGATTTAAATCAATTTTTTCTTAGCCTCAAACAACACGCATTCCAAAGCTTCTAATGCCAAAAAAAAACAAAACTCAGGATAATAATTTAGGATATTTTTCAATTGTTCTAAAAAGTGTTTTGTTGGGTGTGTTATGGACGGTTGATAAAACAAAATTATTAATTGTGAATGGCTCAGTTTGATAAAAACTATGATAGGCCAGGTAATCGGCCAATCTTTGAGAACTTACTTGGTTTGAATGTCCCAACATCACGTGAGGTTGAAAAGATTTTTCATTGGGAATTTGATTTAAGTTAACTAAAGCTTTGTCTATTTCATGTTTTAATTTAATTATCTTTTCCGAAGGGTTCACATTTGTCCAGATAGAACAATGATTTCCTTTCGTGATATTTGCTTCGATTCCAAATAATGAAAGCTGAAGCGTTAAAAAATTTATCGTAGATAAACGATCTTTAATTTCAGCAAAAAGGGAATCATTTATTTCGCCCAAATAACGTAATGTAATAAAAAAATTCTCTTCGGGTATCCAATCGACAGATTGAAGACCGCTGCAAACTAAGCTCAAATCTTTTTTTATGGGAGTGGGTAATTCCACCCCAATTAAATATGTATTCATAGTTGATATAAATATCAAGAAACGATAAAAAAAGAAAGAAGGAAGGCGTAAGCATATGAAATATTGCTTACAACCTTCCTTCTAGTGTGGATATTGTTTGGCAAAAGAACAAAAGATAATTGTCTTAAACCAAAATATCAATATTAAATAGAAACAGTTACTAAACCGCTAGTTGCTGGGGTAGGAGCTGCATTAGCTGTATTTTGGCTAGCCATTGTTTCAACATATAGGTTCCAAAGATCATGTTCTACTCTTCCGTGACGGATAGAAGAAATGAGTTCTCTTTTGATTGTCTTCATGTCTTTTCTTGGAGTCAATTTGCGAATCATGTCTTTATCGCCAGCGAGACGAGCCATGTTCAACATTCTTTCTAGATCTTGCTTAGAGAATGTGAATAGATCACGACGCTTACGAGAACCTCTAGCAGCACGTGGCTTTGGAGTTACGTCTTGTGGATTGTTTGTTTGGATGATATACTTATTAATCATCTCAGCGAGTTGTTGTGGGCTTTCACTTTTCATTTTACGCATTGTAAAGTGATGGATGTATCCGCCTGTTGATACTGGCAAATAATGACATATGTCATTTTCTTTTTTTCCACCAACTTTTTTTACAGCCGCGTTAATTAATTGATCTAATTGTTTATTGTCCATTTGTATTCCTCATAGTCTCTTAATTTAGGTTTAATTTTTTACTCAATGTCTCTTTTGAGTATTTATAGTCTCTGTTTTGAGTATTTATACCACGCATGGTATAGAAAATCTCTTGTTCTCAATGTATTGGCAAATTATGAAAATAATTTCCGGTTTTAAAGGATTTCCCAAAATCTATTTTCATTATTTGCAAGCACATCTTAAGGTCATATATTTATACCACGCTTGGTATAGATCCATTTCGATTTAGCTTATTGTCGACTCAATATGTCACTGTTGTTATTTAAATATCAGCTTTAATTTAATTATCTGAAATTAACGCAAATAACAGAACTAAAGTTGGCTAATATTTTAAATTAGCGTTCAAATTGGGCTTAGACACATTCTTGAACTAAAATCAACCTTGCAAACTTGAATTAAATTCAGGGAGTACTCAAGATTGATGCTTTTCCAGCTTTCTACAATTATTAAGATAAATTTAAGAAATTGTAAGATTTCTGGCAAGATAAAATAATCAAAAGACACATTTTTCTCTTAAAAGTTATTTCTTTTTACTAATTTTATATAGATGATTCAAATATTTCATTAATAAAACTGGAGAATTACCCTAATTTGGCTTGGTTTTCATTATATCACGCTTGGACTAATTAATATGGGGTGACTTACTTATACCGCGCGTGGTATATGTTCATAGCTCACAGGAAAATAGACTCGAATAGAATAAATAAATTTTAATTCCATTTTTCATTAAAAATGGTTCAAATGATTTATTTTTTATCATATTATTGTTTTTCTATGATTTATCACATAAATGAGTGGCTTGTGGATAACGTCATATATTTGAATCGCCCTGAAACGGGCTCCGCTCTTTTTTTATTTACCCAGAGTTCCCTCTGGTCACTCTGGGCTTTGAACAGACGCTCTGCCGAGCTAACAAATTTAGTTAGCCAGGACTTGAATACCTTTTTGACTTGATTCTCTTTGTTAGCTCGAGAGAGCGTCTGTTCAAAGCCCAGAGTGACCAGAGGGAACTCTGGGTAAATAAAAAAAAGAATTGAGCCCGTTTCAGGGCAACTCAAATACGTGATGCTACCTAAATTAACATGTTTTAATTAACTATCAATTAGTGTGATGTACCTTTTTTATCAAGTTAGTATTTCAGAGGATTATTATGCCATTACCTATGCACCAAAATAAACCACCACCACATCCTCTTGCTTCAATCAAAGCTGTTGTTGCAATTGCAGCAGGAAAAGGCGGCGTGGGTAAATCTTCTGTAACTGTAAATCTCGCATTAGCTTTAAAAGCAAAAGGCTATAGTGTCGGTATCATGGATACAGATATCTATGGACCATCTATTCGTCGAATGCTCCCTGAGGATCGATTACCCTCACAAAAAGGACAAATTATTACTCCTGCTTTGTGTTCGGGAATAAAAATGATTTCAATGGCCTATTTCCGAAAAGAAGAAGAAGCGACTGTCGTTCGTGCACCAATTGCAAATGGACTTATTTCCCAATTCATTAAGAATGTCGATTGGGGTACATTAGATTATCTTCTCATCGACTTTCCTCCAGGTACAGGAGATGTTCAGTTAACTCTTAGTCAGCAAGCTAATTTAGTAGGAGCCATTATGGTCACGACTCCTCAAGAGGTTGCTGTTATGGATGTTCGAAAGGCGATGCATATGTTCGATCAAGTGAAAGTGCCCATTATCGGAGTGATCGAAAACATGAGCTATTATCTTCCCGAAGATCGTAAAGAGCCTCTTTATATTTTTGGTAAGGGTGGGGGCGAGCGATTAGCTCGCGAAACAGGAGTTCCTTTTCTAGGTCAGATTCCGATAGAACCCGATCTTTGTCAAAGTTGTGATAGTGGTAAATCTCTTTTTGAATTAGATCCTGGTATAAAGAAGAATGCCACTCGTGCATTTATGGACTTGGGAGATCAGCTTGTTGCTCATGTTGGGGCTCTGCAAGCGGATACGTCTAATTGTCTGCAACATTTTGAACTAACATGGAAAGAAATGAGATGAAAAAACCATTATTAATAAAGCAAATCCAGCAAAAAGATAATTATACTTTTTCTATTGAATGGAACGATGAAATTAAGCAAGACTTTCGATTAAGCACTTTGCAAAAGGTTTGTCCATGTGCAAATTGTGTGGATGAATATACCGGTAAGCGATTAACAAATCCTGCTACATTGCAAGAAGATGTAAAAGCGATCTCTATCAAAAGTGTTGGACGTTATGCTTTGCAGATTCAATTTACTAAAGGATGTTCAACTGGTATATACAGTTTTGATACATTACGACAAATGTCGCAATAAGATTATAAGGAAATATATGAAAAAATTTGGATTATTTTTTACGTTATTATGCTGTTTATTTATTTGGGGATGTTCTGAGAAACGATCCAATAGAAATGATGGATTTAAGCATTGGATTCAAAATAATGGCAAAATAAAAGTGTTAAGCACGACAGCTATGATCGATGACCTTGTTCAACAGATTGGTAAAGGCCATATTGATACCATAACCTTAATACAAGGTGAATTGGATCCTCATTCCTATCAATTAATAAAAGGTGACGATGAAAAGCTGGCCTTTGCCGATATTATTTTTTACAACGGTTTAGGACTTGAGCATGGGGCTAGTTTATACCATCATCTAGAACATAATTCAAAAGCAATTCCTTTGGGAGATCAAATCGCCCTCCAAGACTCTTCACATATCGTATATGTCAATGAGCAAAAAGATCCGCATATTTGGATGGATATTTCTCTTTGGGCAAAAACTATTCCGGTAATAGCTCAAATTTTAAGTCAGAAGGACCCAGAGCATAGTGCCGAGTATTCTACTAATGCTAATAAGCTTGTTGGGGAATTAATGACGGCTCATGAAAAAACAAAACAAATTATGCAAGCCGTTCCAGAAAATAAGCGATATTTAATCACAAGCCATGACGCCTTTAACTATTTCACCCGTGCATACCTATCCGAAGAGGGAGAGGTATTGAGTGGCGAATGGACAAAACGTTTTGCAGCACCCGAAGGGCTAGCACCGGAAAGTCAATTAAGCACGACGGATATAAGAAATATCATTAAACACATGCAAAAATATAATATTACACTTCTTTTTCCAGAATCGAATGTAAGCCGAGATTCTATTAAAAAAATCCTGCAAGCTGGTCGTGAGGAAGGTTTGAAAATGGAAATCGCTTGCTGTGCATTATATGGTGATGCAATGGGACCCCCAGGATCTGATGGGGATACATATCTGAAAATGATTATTTACAATGCTCAAACGATAGCAGATTGCATGAAACCTGAAGAAGGACTTACCGCTTCTCAGAAAAGTCGAAGGAATGTTATAGCCGCCGAAAATTACTAAAATTGTAAATAAGAATCATATGTCATCAGATAAAAAAATGCCTGCATTAGTTGTGGACCATTTGACAGTCAATTATGACAAAACACCGGTGTTGTGGGATATTTCATTGAAAGTTCCGCAAGGTGTTCTTGTTGGTATTATGGGGCCCAATGGAGCTGGTAAAAGCACTTTGATAAAAGCTGCTTTAGGATTAGTCAAGCCAATTTCAGGAAGAGTAGAATTTTTTGGATTACAACTAAAACAAGTACGTCAGCGTGTTGCATATGTCCCTCAAAGAGAGTCGGTGGACTGGGATTTTCCTATTACAGTTCAAGACTTGGTATTAATGGGCAGATATGGTCAATTAGGTCTGTTTCATCGACCTAAGGAGTCCGATATCACTGCTGCGAAACATTATTTAGATGTGGTTGGGATGTCCCAATATAGTCAAAGACAAATAAGTCAACTTTCTGGCGGACAGCAACAGCGCGTTTTTATTGCTAGGGCATTATTGCAAGAGGCAGATATTTATTTCATGGATGAGCCATTTGCAGGAGTTGATCTTGCGACAGAAACAGCAATTATGCAGCTGTTGGAAGATCTCAAAATGAAGGGGAAAACTGTTTTTGTTGTACATCATGATTTAAATACGATGGAGCATTATTTCGATTGGGGAATCATGTTAAATATGAGACTTGTGGCATGTGGTGAAATTGAAAAAATTTTTAATCCACAAACCCTAAATAATACTTATGGTAAAAGTTATGCTCTTCTTGATGAAGCTTTGAAGTTAGCACAGGGGAAGCAGATAGGAATTAAAAGGGACTAAAATGGATTTAACCCCTCTCTCATTATTTTTTTCAGATCCAGTTTTACGTGCTCCTACAATTGGATGCATGCTCATGTGTTTGACGGCTGGTTTGGTGGGAGCGATAGTTTTTTTACGTAAACAATCATTGATTGGCGAAGCGCTTTCTCATGCATCATATCCTGGAGTTGTTTTAGGGGTTTTATTCACCGGGGTTTTTTTTAGTCCCGAATCCGATGATACATTACTTTCATTTTTTATATTGATTGGCGCATCATTTACAGCTTTATTAGGACTTTGGTTAATCCATCTGTTAGAAAAAAAATTAAAAGTTCCAAGTGATGCAGCACTGTGTTTTATTTTAGCCACGTTCTTTGGAATTGGTTTGACAATAGCTAGTGAAGTGCAATTTTCATTTACGACATTGTATAAAAAAGTTCAAGTTTATTTATATGGTCAAGCCGCCACAATGACAGATATTCATATCTTGATTTATGGAGTTCTTGCATGTGTAGTGATTTGTATGGTCTTTTTCCTATATAAAGAATTACAAATTATTACTTTTGATCGCTCTTATGCAAAGAGCTTAGGAATACGCACAAAACCAATTGATACAGTTTTATTTGTTTTAGTTGTCTTGGCAGTTATTATCGGTATTCGTTCTGTGGGTGTTGTCCTAATGTCTGCGATGCTTATAGCACCTCCTGTCGCAGCAAGACAGTTTACAAATCGTCTATCTATGTTATTCATACTATCCGCTTTATTTGGCGTTATTAGTGGTTTTCTGGGCAATTATTCTTCAGTAGAAATTACACATTATATGTCCATCTACTATCCTGGAGCTAGAATTGTTTTACCGACAGGTCCAATGATTGTCCTAGTCGCTTCTTTTATTTGCTTGCTTGCGTTGTTGTTAGCTCCAAAAAGAGGGCTACTACTTCGTGTGTATCGAGTCATTCTATTTCGATATCAATGCATGGGCGAAAATATATTGAAGGATATATGGCGTCGAGGCTCAGATGTAAAAGTACATTTTAATGAGATTTTAAAAAATCAAGATGTTTCCAAGCTTTATTTAAAATTTATATTATGGCGGATGGTTGCCAATGGTTGGATTGAAAAAAACGGTGCTGGAGTGTATAGTTTAACCACAGATGGTTCTCATCGTGCAGCCAAAATTGTACGCCTCCATCGATTGTGGGAAGTATATCTTGTCGATTATCTAGAAGTTGGCGTAGAACGTGTTCATCGGAATGCTGAAGAGATGGAACATATTATCACTCCTGACTTAGAGCGCGAACTTACGTTCTTGTTAAATGATCCTAAGCGCGATCCACACCAGCAACCGATTCCTCCCCAGGAGGAAACACGTGCCTTCTAAACTCCCATTTTTTAATCCCTATCATGATCAAAATTTTATCCAAGTAATTATCCAATTTTTTTATCGAATGGGACTATTGTTAACAGGAAATATAAGCCTGTCCGACTTAGCATCTGATGAAATACAAATTTTAGTGCTGGTAGGTATTTCAGCCTCTTCGGCATTGGTAGGGACATTTTTAGTCTTAAGACGTATGACAATGTTAGCCAATTCCCTCTCCCATACAATTTTGATGGGTATAGTGTTGGCTTTTGTTTATGCAAGAGCAATGTCATCGTTGGACAGTCATTCCTCGATTCCCCCTATGCAGTTGATGTTGGTAGCATCACTTTTAATGGGGTTCTTGACCGCATTTTTAACGGAATTTCTTACTAAAATCGGACGTTTACAAGAAGATGCAAGCACGGGACTTGTCTTTACGAGCCTATTTGCGTTAGGTGTAATACTTTTGACGATTTTAACAAAAGATGCTCATATTGGTACAGAAGCTGTAATGGGAAATGCGGATGCTTTGCATCCGGATGATGTTCCATGGGTTTATTATATCTTGGGCATCAATGTTGTTTTATTTTTTATTTTTTTTAAAGAGTACATGATTACAACATTTGATCCAGCACTTGCAAAAGCGTTAGGATTTTCAACCATTTTTTTTAATTATTTGTTGATGGCACAGGTGTCAGCGACATCTATAGGTGCTTTTAGGGCTGTGGGAGTGCTTCTTGTATTAGCTTTTATGACCGGACCGGTATTAACCGCTCGTTTAGTGACGCATGATTTAAAAAAATTATTACTACTTTCAGTGGGGTTTGGAGCATTGGCATCGATTTTTGGAGTAGCGATAACAAGACATATTTTATCAGTGTATGGAATAGCGCTATCTACCTCAGGAGTAGTTGTGTGTTCAATTGCAGTTCAGTATTTAATGGTGATATTGGTAAGATATTTCAAAAATATAGAAGTTAAGAGCAGTTAGTTATTATACTGCTCATTGTATAACTCAGTTTATTAACGATAATTAAGATTGCTTCTTAAAAGTGATTTTTTTTAACATGGAAAACCTTTCGGTACTAAAAATATTGAGGTAACAATATGACAGTTTTGATTAGTCAAAAAAAAGCTGCTAAACCACCTGTTAGCAACTCACAAAAAACATTTAATCGTCTAAAAAAGAAAGTTGATTCTTTACAAAAAGAAATTGAAGCACTTAACAAAGAACTTGACGCAAACTTGCAGTATTATCAAGTTTATATTCATCCTCATGAGAAAGCTTTAAATGAAGTTCGTAAAGAATTTATAAAATTAGCTCACAGTTACTACAGAGAGGAGCGATTCACTCCAAAAGAACGGCAATCACTCAAAGATTTGCTTATGGATAATTTGAATCAAATTTTAGGTTTTGAAGTTTACTGTGACATTGATGACGATATTAAATCGATTTTTAAAGATTTAAATGGTAAGAGCTTGGATGAGTTTGCAAAAGAAGATCTAGAAGTTTCAAAAAAGGCCATACAGGATTTATTGAAGGAAGGTGGAATCGATATAGATCTTTCTACATTAGATTTGAATGATGACTTTGATTCTATCAGGCAAAAAATGAGTGAAGCGATGTATGCTAAAGAATCAGATTTGGAAGATAAGCCAAAAAATAAAAAAGAACTCCAAAAGGAAATAAAGGCTCAGAATCTGGAAGAATTGCAAAAAAAAGGCCTTAACACTATTTATAAAAAGTTAGCTAAAGCCTTTCACCCTGACCTAGAAATGAATCCGGAACAAAAAGCTTCAAAAGAAATATTAATGAAAAAGCTCACATGTGCGTATGAAAATGAAGATTTACATACCCTTTTAGCCCTTGAAATGGAATGGTTAAATATGTGTACATTAGATAAAAAAAATATCGAGCAGAGTGATGATCAGTTAAAGATCTATAATTCTATTTTAAAAGAACAGGTCGAAGAGCTTGAAATAATACACATGAGGACTCCTTTAAATCCCAAATATATGATTGTACAACGCTATTTAGATGATTCTTACGTATCAGACCTGTTTCAATTAAAAATGGCTCGAGAAGAAATCAGAAGCGACATAATTGGTTTGCAAGAAGTTGTTAAAGAATTACAAGGTAAAGGAGCTCTTAAAATGATTCGAACTATCATAAAGCAATGTTCATAAAAGATATATTTAGCGAAGAAAAATAGGAGATGTCTGTGGTACAAGTTTCAACTCTTTTGAAAGATAATGATTTAATAATAAAAGATCAAAACCAGCAAAAATCTTTCGTTTATCGATGTATCAATTTGGGCACACATAGTGAAATGCTCAAAGGTTCAAATGTTAAAATTTCGAAAAATGATTTAAAAATTGCCTTTATTGCTCAATGTATTTTGGTGACAATTACTGAAGTAATGCTCATTGGTGCAAGTTTAATTATTGCAAATCAGACAGGAATTAATTATTGGCATTTTAGCAAGATTGGTTTTTTTCTTGGTTTAAGCGCAGGGTTATACAATGGTTCGAAATCGGGTAAGACTCCAATTCTTGAAGAAATAAAAAAGAAATCAAATATTTATGCTTGTTATAACACTAAGTATAAATTATTGCAGCCTCTGAAAGAAATGAAAAATGGATTCCTTAATTTGGGGGTTACAATGTTGCTATTCAATACCATCCCAAGATACGCCTATTTCGATGCTACAATTCATTCAATGGCAATCACTTATAATATTGGAACTGCATCAGTGTTTGCTAGCCGTGCCATTAAAAAAATGTTAATTTCAAGAACGTTACCTACAAGATCTATGGTTGCTGAGCGACAGCTTATGCAAAGAACGATGTAACTTTTGGGGTTCGTGTCGCAAGCGAACTCGATCCAAATGGTTGTAGCTTAGCTCGTTAACGATAAATTTGATGGTTTTGTTTAATTATTAAGCGATTCTTTGTTAGCTCGGTAGAGCGTCTGTTCAAAGCCCAGTATGACGATAGGAATACTGGGTAAAATTTAGATAAACATAGAGCTCGTAGAGCGACTCAAATGCACGATGTAGTGATAAACTCATATTTGAGTCGCTCTAACGAGCTCTATTTCATTTTTTTATACACCCGGGGTACCCTGTTGGTCACTCCGGGCTTTGAACAGACGCTCTAACGAGCTAACAAAGAATCGCTTAAAACAAATAATTTCCTATTAATTATCTAAAGTCAGCTATATATTTATATTTGTAGTTGGGTGCAATCAAGCGACACGCACTCCAAAAGTAAGCGTCAAATCTAAACATATGGATTTTATAAGTATTAACCTTGTACAACTGCGGAGCAGTTAAATATAGGTAGCCAGGGGTTGTGCAGCCCTGAAAGGGCAAGCTACCCCTGGATAGCATAACAAAAATATCGAACTGCGGATGCAGTTCAATAAAAGCGTGATGGAGACTAACGCAATTATTGAACTGCATCCGCAGTTCTATTTTTCTATACATTAAATCAGGGGTTGATTTGCCCTTTTCAGGGCTGCATTACCCCTGGCTACCTAAATTAAACTGCATCCGCAGTTATTAAACCTTCATCGCTAAGATCTATCTTTATCCACAATTTTTTACACTAAAACTTGTTCAGATTTGTCAATATATCTAGATTTGACGCTTACCTCCAAAGGTCTTTATTTTTTTTATATTTTATAAAACTTCTTCATGTTGACTTTTTCCTTTATCCTGTTATACTAACCAGATAAATATTTTCTAAATAATTCACTCATTATGAAAAACATAGCAATTTTGGGAAGTACCGGCTCGATTGGTCGGCAAGCATTGGAAGTCGCCCGTAATTTAGGGGAGAGGGTTCGTATTGTCGCAATTGCGGCACGCGAAAATATCGATCTTTTAGAAGAGCAAGCACGTGAATTTCATCCTGAAATTATCGGTGTGTACGATACAAAAAAAGCTATAGAGCTGCAACGAAGACTCCCAAAATGTAAAATTGTAGGAGGAATGGAAGGATTGCTAGAAGTTGCGTCTTATCATTCCGTAAACTATGTTGTCTCTGCGATGTCTGGAACAGTTGGATTACAACCCACCCTCGCTGCCATAGAAGCCGGTAAAAACATCGGATTGGCTAATAAAGAAGCCCTCATTTCCGGTGGCGCTCTCGTGATGAAACGTGTCAGGGAAAAAAATATTCAACTTTTTCCAATGGATAGTGAGCATAGCGCTATATTTCAATGTTTAAAGAATGAGCCTACAAAGGGTGTAGAAAGGATTATTTTAACAGCTTCTGGTGGTCCATTTCGTAATTATACCGACGAACAGCTTGATAGAATTACAGCTGAAGATGCTTTGAAGCATCCAACATGGAGAATGGGGCCAAAAATAACAATCGATTGTTCGACTTTAATGAATAAAGGGTTAGAGGTTATCGAAGCGTTCTGGTTATTTAATATTCCAATTGATAAAATTGATGTAGTCGTACATCCTCAAAGTATTATTCATAGTATGGTCGAATTTGTTGATAATTCAATAATAGCCCAAATGGGCGAGCCTAGCATGAAAACTCCAATACAATATGCGATAACATTTCCTGAAAGATGTCCGGGTACGCTAAAGAAATTTGACTTTTTAAAGAATTCAGTATTACAATTTTTAATTCCCGATAAGACAAGATTTCGATGTTTAGGTCTTGCATATGACGCAATAAAAATAGGCGGAAGCCTCCCTTGCTATATGAACGCTGCCAATGAAATATTGGTGCAACATTTCTTAAAGGGACAAATAGGTTGGAAAGATATTGGTTATCGACTAGAAAATTTGATGTCGCGACATAAGGTGCAAGAAGTCGATTCAATAGAAACAATATTAGCTGTAGACGCCCTTGCAAGGGAAGAGGCTTCAGAATGTGAACTAAGTCTTTTATAAGATAGGAACAGTTTTTTTATGATTATCAGTTTTCTCTATATCATCTTGGCCATCCTTGGTCTAAGCTTTCTAATATTTATTCACGAACTCGGCCATTATTTTATGGCGCGTCGTGTTGGAATGCGCGTCGAAACCTTTTCAATAGGATTCGGAAAGCCTATCTACACATGGGTACACGACGGCGTTAAATGGCAAATCGGGTGGCTACTTTTTGGGGGATACGTCAAAATCGCAGGGATGGATACTACTGATGAACGCGATCCATACGAAGTGAAGGATGGATTTTTTGGACAGAAGCCTTTAGATAGAATCAAGGTTCTTTTCATGGGTCCTTTAGTGAATATCGTTTTTGCAATTATTGTTTTTGCTCTTCTTTGGCTTATGGGTGGAAGAGATAAAAATTTTAGTGAATATACACATAAAATTGGCTGGATCGATCCAAACTCAGAACTAGCATTAAAAGGTGTTAAACCCGGTGATGAAATCACAGCTTACGGCTCTCAAGTATTTCAGACTGCAAAAGACCATTTATACGCGCCGACAATCGCTCAAGGCAATATAGAAGTGAAGGGAAATAAAGTCGATTTGCTATCAAAGCAAAAAACACCTTTTAGTTATGTTGTTAAGACATATTCACATCCTTCCTCTTTAGATAAAGATTTACAGACAGTAGGTGTTCTACAACCTGCGAGCTACATTTTGTATGATCGACTTCCTAATGGACAAGATAATCCATTGCCGGAAGGTTCTCCAATGCAGGATAGCGGTATTCAATATGGTGATCGCATTGTATGGATGAACGGTGAAACTATTTATTCAACATTACAACTCAACCATGTATTGAATGATTCAAAAGCTCTTGCCACAGTGCAAAGAGGCAAAGACGTTATTTTGCGTCGTGTTCCGCGTGTGAAAGTTGAAGAATTAAAATTAGATTCTGAGGTTAAAGAGGAATTAGTAGATTGGCAGTTTGAAGCACATCTAAATGGTGTTAAATTTACAAGCTTATATACGTTTCCATATAATATGAATAATGAAGGTGTTATTGAAGGCCGCGTTAAATTTATCGATCAAGAAAGTGAGAATGAGGCTTTTCCAAATCATGCATTGTCAAATGTCGAAATACCTTTAGAATCTGGCGATAAAATATTGGCCATCGATGGTATACCAGTAAAGCGTTCATTTGAAATTCTACAAAATCTTCAACAACCACATGTAAATATTGTTGTTGAAAGAGATCCTAAATTGAGTCAAATCGATACATGGCAAAAAGCAGATGATGATTTTGATGCTCAATATGATGCAAGGGATTTGGAGAATATTACTTCTCAAATTGGATTGGCTAAAAAAGGAAACATCTCTTCAGGTAATTTATATTTCTTAAATCCTATTAGTCCAAAAACAAGAACGGAATTTAAGCTGAGTCCAGAGAGTCAGCAGATGTTGGTTTCTCAGTTAAAAGAACAAAAAAGAGAAATCGAGAAAATCGAAGACCCAGCAAAAAAGGCTCACGCTCTAACTCAAATTGAAAGTCGTGATAGACAACTTCTCATTGGCTTACCACTACAAGATCAAAAGGTACTTTATAATCCAGGTCCATTTACTTTATTTGGAAAAGTTTTCGAAGAGATCTGGAATACTTTATCTGCATTATTGACAGGATCACTTAATCCAAAATGGATGAGCGGCCCAGTGGGTATTGTGCAAGCTGCTTATGATTATTCGATGGTTAGTATGAAAGAAGGATTATTCCTGTTGGGAATGATAAGTTTAAATCTAGGGATATTAAATTTACTTCCACTCCCTGTATTAGATGGGGGAACAATATGTTTCTGTATTTATGAAATGATAACAGGTCAACGTCTTAAGTCAAAAACTTTAGAGAAACTTATACTCCCATTCGCCTTTATACTGATTTGCTTTTTCATCTTTTTGACGTATAACGATCTTGCTCGTATCCTTAAGGGGTTTTTTCAGTAATTTTTTGAGTAATGCAGCCAACAGAAAGCGAAAGAGGACTTTCGCACTCCAAACGCTTTGCGTAGCTGTAAGAAATATTTATGCTACAGATTTCCTAAGC
>JACDES010000082.1 GCA_013816265.1 Parachlamydiaceae bacterium
TAACGTTTTCTATACGGAGATTAGATCCGCATAGGTAGGCTTTGGTTTAGTATGTTTAATACCTCCTCATCCGTTTGATTGACTTAGTTTAATATACCCGCGATTCGCGCGGAGTGCGAAAGTCCTCCTTCGCTTTCTTTTTTGGTACTATATATTTTTACGCATTTCTTTTTAACTATGGTTCACTTTGGAGAGATAATAAAAAAATAATTAAATTGTTTGTTTTTAATTAATTAAACGTTAAGAATCTGTAAAGATAAATATGTGTTTATTTAAATTTGTATTTAATTAATACTGTATTATTATATGGAAAAGAGTTTGGTTGTCTCATATGGGCTTTTTCGCTTCAAAATACATAAATTCAGCAGGTTAGGATCATTTTGAGATGTTGACATTTAGAAATGAAGAGATAATAATGTTATCTTTCTTCTGGTTTATGAGGTGGTTTCAACCAAATAAACAAACAAAAATTACAATTAGGCATTTAAACCTGATTCAAAACATAGTATAAAAGGGTTTTTTACGATGAATTTTCAAACAATACATATTAATACGCACACTAAAGAAGTGGGCCAATTAGAAATAAATGTTAGAGATAAAAAAATTAGTACACGAAGAATAAAACGTTATTTTGTGATCGATCAAAAATTTGATGCTTCAATTTTTGCTAGACTGTTGAATGGATTCAAATCTATTTTTTTCCTTGCTCTCTCTTTCATAACACTAGGATCCATGAGAGAAACTCGTCTACTTACAAGTTATTGTTGGAAAAATTTTACAACGAAAGCTCGTTCCATGAGTAGTATGATAGATGAAGTATTTTTTAAAACTCACAAAGTTGCCTCAGGAAAACTTTTAAACCCAATTCAAGTAGCCAACATACTAACAAAAAATAAAGAATTTTTCTTAACACTACTCAAATTTAATGGGCTATCTTTAAAAGATGCTGATGATAATTTGAAAAAAGATATGGACATTGTTAGGGCAGCCATTAAGCAGAATGGTTTAAGTCTTCAATTTGTAGATCCAAGTTTAAGAACGAACAAAGAACTTGCTATAGATGCTATAAGACATGATGGGGAAGCGATTCAGTATGCTCATAAGGATCTAAAAAATGATAAGGAAGTAGTAGCGGAAGCTCTTCTGCAAGATCCTCAAGCGGTGCTTTATATTTCAGATGAACTTAAAGCATTGTTATTTTTAAATGGTATTGCCGAAAATGATTTATCTGCATCTAATTCTGACAAAAAAATCATAAAAGATAAAAATATTGCTTTGATTATCGCGAAAAAAAATGGCTTATATCTTCAATCAATGTCTGATGGTTTAAGTCAAAATAAAGATGTGGTTTTAGCCGCAGTCAAACAAAATGGCTTAGCACTTCAATATGCACATAAATCTCTCCAAAAAGATGTTGAAGTCGTGAAAGCTGCTATTCAACAATGCGGAGATGCTCTACAGTATGCTGATGATTCGTTTAGAAAGAATCCAGCAATAGTAAAAGAAGCTGTCAGCAATAATGGACTGGCTTTACTTTATGCAGATAAAGCACTTAGAAAAGATGCTGCGATAGTAACGCTGGCTATCATGCAGGATGGAATGGCTCTTGAATTTGCTGATGAATCACTAAAAGATAAACCAGAAATTGTAGAAGCTGCAGTTAAAAATAATGGGCAAGCTCTGCAATTTGCTGCAAAGGGACTAAAAGCAAATAAGACAATTGTTTTGGAAGCAATAAAAAATGATGGATCCGCGATTGCGTTTGCAAGTAAAGAAATTAGAGATGATGAAACAATGGCTTTAGAGGCCGTTAAACGTTCGGGATTTTCATTTGCAAATCTTTCGAAGGCATTACGAAGTAAATTTAATGTTGTTTTAGAAGCTGTAGAAAAATATGGGCATGCGATTCAATCTACAATACCTATTTTTAAACAAGAAAGTGAGTTAATCATGGCTGCGGTTAAACAAGATGGAACATCTCTACAATTTGCGTCGGATAACTTAAAATCAAGCGAATCTGTTGTAATGGCTGCAGTTCTACAAAATGGTTTAGCAATTAAATATGCGGCATTGGAATTGTTAGACCATGAAGACATCGCACAAACAGCAGTTCAACAAAATGGATTAGCGATTGGGTATTTGTCTGATAATATGCAACAAAACAAAAAAATTGTTGAAGTTGCATTGAAACAAAATGGTGAAGCTCTTCAACATCTTTCTGATGAATTCAAAACCGATGCAAACTTTGTTAATATGGCTGTCTCTCAAGATGGATTAGCTCTTGAGCATGCGAAAGGAATATTAAAGAAAGATCCAAATCTCGTTAAGGTTGCAGTCATGCAAAATGGATTTGCTTTACAATATGCAGATGGTATTCTTAAAAAAGATAAAGCGATTGCATTAGAGGCCGTAAAGCAAAATGGCTTAGCAATAGCATTTATTGATGACTCTCTTGTTAATGATCATGAAATCATGCTTGCAGCAGTATCCAATAATCCACGAGCTTTAAAACTCATAAAAGCAAATTTAAATGAACATAAAGATGTCGTTTTGAAAGCTATTGAAAAAGACATTAATGCTCTTTATTTTGTTTCAAAGGAAGTGAGCTCTCAAATAATTATTGCTGTTTAAATGAATTCACTATGTATGCGTTTAAATAGATGATTTTTTTTGCATATTATGGGATGAATCATTAATCTATAAGGAAAAAAATTTGGGGTACGGTCGTTATAAATTAAACACAAAGACACAAAGCCACAAAGACTCGATGAGTGTGTCTTTTTGTCTTTGTGTTTAATGTATAACGACCGTATTCCAAAGTTTTATTGTAATTAACATTTCCCAAAGAGAAATAGAAAATGAATTCGGCTATCAATTTAAATTCTGCCAATATTGGTGATATCAAGATTCAAATTGTTAATCAAAATAACGATCGTTTCTATGTCGTTAATCAAAAAGTTAGAACTCCTTTTTTGCGAAAAGTCATCGAACTCTCAAATGCGATTATTTTCTCCATTACCACACTCCTCACCATAGGAACCTGGAAACAATCAAGGGTACTAGCGCGCCATTCATGGAAATCAATAAGATTTAAAGAATATCGAGGGACTATTGATGTTAACTTTCTGAAAAACGGCCAGATGCGAAGCGGAAAACTTAATAATCCGACGATAGTCTCAACATTGATAAAAGCAGATAGAAATTTCATTTTAGATACAATAAAGAGTGGTTCCAATACCCTACAATATGCCGACAAGAGCTTAAAAAAAGATTCTCAAATAGCCTTAGAAGCCATCAAAGAGAATCCAAATTCATTTGATCAGATTGATTCTGAATTAAAACATTCTCTTACTTTTCTTGAACAAGCCCTTAGGATTAATCCAAGTGTTATTCAATATGTTGACGAAAATATTAAAAAGGAAAATCGAGCATTATTTGGTGAATATGAGAAAATTACTACAACAAGTGAAGAATTTGAAGAAAAAACTTCATCTGAAGAAGATATTCAAGAACACGATCAACAAAATGAAGGCACTGAACCAAACTTAAATCAACCTCAAAATGAGGATAATGGTTCTCAAGCCCCACAGGATACTCAAATTACAGACAATGTTCATTTACCTGCAGATAAATTAAATCCAGTTGAGGATAGTGCTAAAGGTGCTGTCGCTTTTGACGAAATACCAAACATTAACACCAAAGATAATCTATTTAAGGAACTAACTGTAGAAGAACAAGAAAAGATTATTTTAAATGTTGTTAAAAGTGATGATCATCTTTTCAAAGATGTGAATGAAGAATCTAAGAAAAAGCGCGGCTATAATTTACTCGTCATGGAAAAGAATGGTTTGTCTTTGAAATATGCTTTTGATGTCTTTAAAAAAGATCAAGATGTTGTATTAACTGCAACAAAGCAAAATGGAAAAGCCTTCAAGTATGCTTCACAAGATCTTCAAAATAACGAACATTTTGTTCTAAAGGCCATCAAAGAAAATGCCGAAGCTTTCAAATATGCTTCAAAATCTCTTCAAAATAATGAACTTTTTGCCCTAAAGGCAATAAAAGAAAATGGAGAGGTGCTTGCATATGTTGATAAAAAATTTAAAGAAAATAAGGGTTTTATTTTAAATGCAATTCAACAAAATAAAAATGCCTTTAAATATTTAACAGAGGACTTAAAGAAAGATAAAAATTTTGTCATAAATGCTCTAAAACAAAATATTGAAATATTTAGCATACTAAATGAAGAGTTTAGAGGATTAAAAGAAATTGCTTTGATGGCAGTAAAAAAGAATGGATTGTTATTCGAACATGTTTCGGATGAATTAAAACAAGATCTAGATGTCGTTTATGAGGCTTTAAAGCAAAACGCCTTTGCAATCACACTTATTCATGAGGAAGGCAGACAACATGCTCCATTCTTGATAGATGCTCTTAGATTAAACCATTTGGCATTTCAGTACATTGATCCCTCTTTTAGAAAAAATGCTAAATTCATTTTAAAAGTCGTTTCAAAAAATCCTGATGCCTTTGAATTTGCTGATGATACTTTAAAAAATGATAAAAATTTCATCCTAGATTGTGTAAGAGCAAATAGTTCGGTATTTAAGCTAATCGATCCAAAATTTTATTTAGATGATGAAATTGTTTTTGAAGCAATAAAGATTGATAAAACTAACTTAACTATTACTGGTGAAAATGGCCTAAGAAAGAATAAAGAATTTGTGATGAGGCTGATAAAAAATAATTTCATCAATTTATTAGATGTATATGAAAAATTACAGTTGGATGAAGAAGTTGTCATAGAAGCCATCAAAAAGGATCGAACAACACTCCAGCACATCAATTCAATCTTTCTTAACAATAAAAAAGTTGTTTTAGAAGCATTGAAAATGGATGGGGCATTTTTAGAAAAGGCGGATAAAGAACTTAAGAAAGATAAACTTGTTGTAATGACAGCTATAATGAAAACTCCACGTGCAATTGAATTTGTTGATAAGTGTTTATCGAGCGATCCTGAGATTATTTTAGCTTCTGCAGAAAAATATGAAAAGGCAATGGAGTTTGCTCATCCAGATCTCTTAAAAGATGGTGAATTTATCCTTAAAGCAATAAAATTAAAGGAAAAATATTTTTTATATGCCTCTCAAGCACTGAAAGAGGATATTGAGTTTATTATCAAAGTTCTTATTATTAGAGAAAATGTATTTGAATATCTGGGTCCAAAATTTAAAACAAATAAAGCTATAGTTTTGAGCCTTTTGATAAACAATCCAGAAATATTATTTGAAAACACTTTAAGTAAAGATGAAGACTTTGTTAAAGATGCAATTGATCAAAATGGGTTGTCTATTGGTTTTGTAGATGAAAAATTTAGACGACGAAGAGATTTACTTATAAAGGCTGTGAATAATAATGGATTGGCGCTGCAGTACGGGACACCGGAATTAAGGTCTGATAGAAAAGTTGTCAAAGTAGCTGTAAATCAAAATGGTCTTGCTCTTCAGTTTGTCGATAAGTCCTTGAGAGAAGATGAGGCTTTTGATGATTTAGCATTAGCAGCGGTAAAACAAAATGGTTTAGCTCTTAGATTTGCGACAAATTTACAGGATAATTTTGAAATTGTAAATGAAGCTGTTAAACAAAATGCCCTTGCTCTTGCCTTTGCAGATAAGATATTAAAAGGAAATTATGAAGTGGCTAAATTAGCTGTGACTCAAAATGGGTTGGCTCTTCAGTGGGTTTCAACAACATTAAAGAATACACGTGAAATTGTTTTAACTGCTGTTACATTAAATGGACTGGCTTTAGAATTTGCAAGTAGAGAATTATCTGGAGATATTGAAATCGTTAAGGCTGCTGTAAAACAAAATCCGTTTGCATTTTATCATGCAGATCAATCCCTTTCTGAAAGAGATGTCTTTCCAGAAGATTCTGATTATCGTGGCACTTTGAAAGGTACTTTGAGAGTAAAGAAAAAAGCACCTCTAACAGTTAAGAAAAAGCCTAAAAAAAGCAAACCTTTTTCTTGAAATGGCATCTAAAGCTTAACGCAGAGACGGGGAGACCAGGAGACGCAGAGAAGTTAGATGAGTTAATTTTGGTTAGATAAAAATCTGGCGACTCCTCGTTAGCTCGGAGAGCGTCTGTTCAAAGCTCAGAGTGACCAGAGGGAACTCTGGGTAAATAAAATAAAGATTAGAGCTCGTAGAGCGACTCAAATTTGCGAATAGTCATTTTCCTTTCCCACACTTTTACCCACATTCACCTAAGAAAAGTCCCTTTGTTAGGCCTGAAGGGCCGGCATGAAATAGCCCAGGTCGCAGCGAAGCGGAGGCCTGGGACAGTATAAAAAATACATTGAGTCCTGTAGGGACGGCACATTGATACGTACATGATTATGCCGTCCTTTCAGGACTCGATTTACTATTTTATTTACACCCAGGCCTCCGCTTCGCTACGACCTGGGCTATTTCATACCGGCCCTTCAGGCCTAATGCAGGGAATCTTTCTTAAAATAAATGTAGTTATAGAATTGGAAACCGTAACAGTAAAAGAAATTAGGGGATTATGTCATATTTTCTTATTTTGACAGTATTGGGCTTTGAACAGTCACTCTAAAAACTAACAAAGATTTTCTTTTATTATCAATTTATTTCCTAAATTCATCATTTAAAAGGATTTTTCTGAATTGCAAGAAAATCTCTAATAAAGTGTTCGGCAAGTATGTGAAAATGGCTTCCATTATTTTGGCTGCCCTGATGAAAAGCAACAGGAAATCCTTCATCGCCCCCTTGGCGTATCTCAGGAATAAGAGGAATGCTACCTAACAATTTAGTATTAAATCTTGATGCGAGCTCTTGCCCTTTCCCTTGCCCAAAAATATGAAAGGTTTCTCCGGTTTCAGGAACTGTAAATCCCGCCATATTTTCTATAATTCCCACTAATGGAATCTCTAAGTTGTCAAACGCGTTAATCGCTTTGATTGCATCCAGCATGGCCACTTCTTGAGGCGTTGTGACAATAATAGCCCCATCAATTTTCAATAATTGTGCAATTGAAATTTGGATATCTCCAGTTCCGGGAGGTAAATCTAGTATGAGGACATCTAAATCTCCCCAAATGACTTCATTTAGCATTTTTTTTAATGTTCCATGCAAAATAGGGCCTCGCCACATAACAGAACGAGCCTCTTCGATGAAAAAACCTATTGAAATACTTTTTATTCCAAATTTGGTAAATGGGAGAACTTTTTCTTTTCCATCAGAGGATCTTTGGACTTGCGGACTCAGACGCCGTAAACCTAACATAATGGGAATCGAAGGGCCATATACATCGGCATCTAACAACCCGACAGATAATCCCTTTTGAGCTAAGGCGACAGCGAAATTGACTGCAATTGTCGATTTGCCTACTCCACCTTTTCCAGACCCAACAGCAAAAACTTTGCATCCACTTGGATTAAGATTCTCCATTCAACCCCTTACATAACTGCTGATTACTTAGATTCGAATTCTTTTTCCGCTGGTTAAAGCGTTCTCTTTCGGGTTATATTGATTAATATTACCCGAAAGAGAACGCTTTAACCAGCGCAAAAATAATTTCGAATATAAGCTATCATCAGCTATGCAAGGGGGCAGGTGATTTTTCCTTCTTGAATGGCAAGTTGATTTTCTATGGTTTCAAAAGGAACAATAGGAGCATGAAAAGTGATTCCTTCGCAATGTTCTGAGGCTTCTTCCCAATCTTTTTTAGATTTTAATAATTGAGGCCACCAAGGAAATGTACGACACTGTTTGGGGCGTGCCATATAAATTTGGCATTTCTTATCCTTCAAAAACACACAGTCAAAAGATTTGGGGTGCTCAAGGAGTGAGTAGCGGTCTTTAACAGGACGAATATATAGACGCACAAATTCATCAATGGAAAGATTTAAATGAGTTGCGATATTCTCGATCTCGGTTTCGGTGACCCAAACATATCCAGGTGATCCTGTGCAGCATTGACCGCATTCAGTACATTTAAACCGCAGTCCTTCGGCATACCAAGGTTCTGATGAGTTTTCATTTAAAACTTTTAACATTCTCAATCTTCTTCCTTCATGATTTGTCTAATTCCTGCGACGACAAAAAGAATTAGAAAAATGAAACAAATAATTCCAACTACGGCGGCTTCAACGAATAGAGCTCCGAGAGTTAACATGGGTCACTCCTAAGATTAAGATATGGCAGTATAATACAATATTTTAACATATTATTCATTAAGAGTTTAACCAATTTTTTAGGGTTAGATTTTAATCAGAAAAATAACTGTTGTCAACTTCGCAAATGTTTGGTATGATTACAGTTTTTTAATTAAAAATTAGAAGTGGATTAGAATGCTAATTTTTATCTTATCGTCCTCATCATCATCGAAAATCGTATCGTCAAGCACGTCTACGTGCTAATCTGATGCGCTGCATCTTTCATTTTTTGACTCATTTAATTTCCAATCTAGAATAATAAACGGAGAAACAACAATGCAAAAACAAAGGGAACATTGGAGCTCACATTTAGGGTTTATTTTGGCAGCAGCGGGTTCGGCTATCGGACTTGGTACTTTGTGGAAGTTTCCTTATGTGACGGGTGAGAACGGCGGAGGCATTTTCGTTTTCATTTATATTCTATGTACATTTTTAATTGGGATTCCAGTTTTTATCGCAGAATTAGTTCTTGGGAGAAAAGCTCAACGCGGTGCGGTTGGTGTTTTTGCTACACTTGCAAATAATTCGACTGTTTGGAAAACAGCCGGGTGGTTGGGAGTCGCCTCATCATTTTTGATAATGTCTTTTTATAGCGTTCTTGCTGGGTGGGGACTCAATTATGTGTTTATGTCTCTGAGCCAATTCTATAAAAATATGACGGCTAAAGAAATTTCTGGTGTATTCGATATATTAGCTTCATCAGCAGATATTACCCTGTTTTGGCATTTCTTATTCACTGCATTAACTGCTGCGGTTGTTTATAGAGGAATTAGACAAGGGATTGAATACTGGAGTAAATTCATGACCATTGGTCTTTTAATTATTCTCGTTGGGATGTGTTTATACTCTACTACTTTATCTGGGTTTGCTCAAGGAGCAAAGTTTATTTTATCTCCAGATTTAGCGAATTTTAAACCGTCGGCAGCGATCCAAGCCTTAGGTCTTGCATTCTTTACGTTGAGTTTAGGACAGGGGATTATGTTGACTTATGGAAGTTATATGAGACGCTCAGATGACATTCCAAAGACAGCGCTTATCATTGGAGTGATGATCGTTTTTGTAGCACTTCTTGCGGGCTTGATGATATTTCCAATTATTTTTACATTTGGATTTGCACCGGAAGCAGGTCCTGGTTTAGTTTTTAAAACCTTGCCGGTATTATTTGCAAAACTTCCAGGAGCTTTGTTTATATCAACAGCATTTTTTGTATTGTTTGTTTTCACTGCACTTACTTCCGCAGTTGCCTTGATTGAAGTGGTAGCGGCAAACTTTACAGATTTGTTAGGTTGGACACGACAAAAAGCCGTTTTAGTTGTCGCTGTTAGTTGCTTTATTTTTGGTATTCCAAGTGCATTATCTGATACCAATACCTTATTTGCCAATTGGCCTGCCATTTATGGAAAAACTTTTTTTGCAACAATCGATGATATTGTTTCGTTGTGGTTACTTCCAATCGGTGGTTTGATGGTTGCGATGTTTACCGGTTGGTCATTGGATAAACAAGTAATCGAAGAAGAATTCGGTGAAGGAACAACCTTGAAATGGTTATTTAAACCATGGTTTTTCTTTATTCGATGGGTTGCTCCAGTGGCAATTGTATTCATCATATTGCAACAGAGCGGATTGATCGATATCGATACCTATTTCGGTAAAGGCGATCACTACCAACCTGTGGAGAAGATCTAAACTTTGGAGTGCGTGTCGCTTGAGGCTAAGAAAAAATTGATTTAAATCTAGAATTCACTTTGTTAGCTCGGTAGAGCGTTTGTTCAAAGCCCGGAGTGACGTAAGGAACTCCGGGTAAATAGAAAAAAAATAGAGCCCGTGTAGGGCGACTCAAATATGCGATGATATACTAACACTCTTAATAATCAGACACACAAACCACTTGAAATACTTCTACATAATAATCGCATATTTGAGTCGCTCTACCGAGCTCTAATTATTTTTTTATTTTTCCCGGAGTTCCTTACGTCACTCCGGGCTTTGAACAAACGCTCTACCGAGCTAACGAAGTGAATTCTAAATTTAAATCAATTTTTTCTTAGCCTCCTTGCGACTGAACTCCAAAGTTATATAGCTCAATGAGATAGCGCTCATCATACATCGTTTCCAATCACTCTTTTGCTAAATAAATCATAATTTTCAAAATAATTACTTGTTAAGAGGAGATATTCTTCTATATAGTAAGTTTTCAGGATTATTTTTTATTTTATTGGCAACGGGCTGTGGGATATGTTCCTTCGTTCAAAAATAACCTTAATTATTTACCTCTTTGTATTAATTTTTCATTGTGATGTGATTTTTGCTAAAAATGAGGAATTAAGAGAAGGATTATCCTCTGATTATATCGAAACCACATCATACGCTTCTTCCGAAGGTCTAATTTCTTCCGTTGTTAATAAATGCGTCTCAATTATTTCAGGAGAATTTGTCGAGGGAGAAATGGACCTCATCTTAATTGGTCCAGAACCTCTTACAATAGAGCGATCATATTCTCCCAACAAAAGAGTAAATCTCCACGGGTATCAATTGCCAACGATTCGAAAAAAAGCGGTCCTGGGCAGACCCGAATGCAAATCATGGCAATTTAATCATCTCATCACCTTAGAACTTCAAGAAGAACATGTAGGGGCCAAACATGTTAAACTGGGTGCTTTTTCACCTAACGGAGCAAGCAACCACTTAATTCATGAATCTAAATTTTCTGAAAGTTTTGTTAAAAAAAATCGTTGCCGCATAAATTTAAAATCGTTAAAGGGGATCACAAACTGTACCGGAGGGATGATTAGCGGAAGAAGTAATGTGAAAAATAGCTATACAACCTTCGATCTAAAAAGAAAAACATGCGATGTTCACTCTAGTTCTGGAAATATCCGTCACTTTGTTGGTTATCCTGTAGATTCAAATAGCGAAAATTTGTCCTTTTGGAGATTTTGGCCTAAATACGAAAAGAAAACAAATGGGAATAAAATTTTATATCCAGATAAAGAGCTTGTTCAAGCTGCCGATCAATCAGGAAATACCATCTATAGTTGGCTTAAATTTGATTGGTTTTCAGACAAAGAGCTTCATATCAATAGAAGTGTAGGAGATCCTGTAATCTACAAATTTGATAAATTTAATATTGCAGATACAACATATTTTAAGGGAAAGGGGTGTTTCCTTTCTGAAGTACTTCGTCCAGATTTTCCTCATATCACGTATGAATACCTTCGACAACCACGCACCGATCAATATCTAATCGCATCTAAAAATTGGCCGGATAATAGATTTATAAAAGTTACATATTATAAATTAGGGGATAAAGCAGTTAAAGGTCTTCAACATTTGCCCATCAGTGATGACTTGGATCCGAGAATAAATCGTGTGAAATCTCTACAAGCACCAGTGGGAACAGATGCTACACCAATAACAACTTATAACTTCTATTATGATTTGAATTTCAAGTGTAATCATAAAAAAGATTCTGTAAATGTGCTAAGTGGTCGTACGACTGTCTTAGATGCCTATCAACGAAAAACTGTTTTTCATTATAATCAGCATCATCGTATTAAGGAAAAAATAAAATATACCCTCGATGGGTCTCCATATTTACTTGAAGGATTTGTTTGGGAAGATGATCTTTCAAATTCTGCAGCCCGAAGTGTATCTCTTCCTTCTCCCAATCAAGGCAACTTAATGGGTAAGTATGTCAAAGATAGAAGTGGTGTTATCCATACGGCACGATATTTTGAATATGATGAGAATGGAAATCTATTGATTGAGAAACTTTACGGCGATTTATCTGGAACTAAAAAAGCTCCCCTAGCTTTGGATGAAATAAATAAAAAACCAATCGATAATGGCGTAGAATCTTACTCAATCACACGTACATACTATCCAGGACCATTAAACCTGCTAAGTACAAAAAAAGAAGATAACGGAAAAATAACAAAATATACATATAAGGATAATACAGACCTTGTAGCAAGCGAATTTGAAGGAGATGATACAGGCATTAAAAGGCGCAAATTTTTTCAATATGATGCTTATGGGACTTTAATCACGTCAATTTTAGACGATGGTTCTACCGAAATAATTGATAATTTAACAGGCGTAACTGAAAGACATATCAAACGTTTAACTCCACGCAGCATTGCTCCCTACGGACTTCCAGAAAAAATTGAAGTATTTTACTTAAACTTTAGTAGTGGTCAGGAGGTTCTTCTAAATCGTCAAATCTGCTCATATTCACCTGAAGGTCGCTTGATAAAACAAGATCACTTCGATGCAGATGGTCATTTAAGCCATTCCCTTAGTTGGGAATATAATGCACATGGCAAAGTGACAAAAGAAACAAATGCAAATAAACAATCGCTTATAAGAGCTTATGATGACAACGATAATCTGATAAAAGAATGCGGCGATCACCTCGATCATATCACCACGCATGAATACGATTTTTCTAATCGTTTGATAAAAACAGAAAAGAAATATTTAGATAATTTAACGTTCGCAACCAATTTTAAATATGATTATATCGGAAATCTCATTAGTCAAATAGATTCATATGGTCATGAAACAAAATATCAGTATGACGATTTTAATCGATTAGTCAATACAACTAATCCACCAGTGGCAAATCAAGATGGTGCTCTGACAACATCAACAACACAAATAGAGTACGATGCAATTGACAATCCTATATTAGCAGTTGACGCTAGAGGAAATCGAACTCAAAAAAGTTATAATGCGCGAGGACAGCATACTTCAATTATTAATCCTGATTCTACCTGCGAGCGATTTGAATATAATCTAGATGGGACACTTGCAAAAAAAATCGCTCCTAATGGGACGGAAACATTATTTAAATATGATTGCTTTAAGCGTTGTGTGAATCAAAAAGTGCAAACATCAAAAGGAATAGAATTATCCCAAACTTCTTCGAGCTATAATTCTTTTCATCTTATTTCTTCCACAGATGAAGAGAGGTTGACAACTTTTTATACCTATGATAACGCAGGAAGGCTTGTTAAACAAGTATGTGGAGAGACGATTCAGCAATATGAATACGATTCATTGAGTCGTCTTATCAAAACAAAACAATGGTTTGGTAATTCTAAGGATGAATATAAAGCGGATTGTTTAGTATATGATTGTTTAAATCATATTGTGGAAGAAAGGACCGAAGATTGCAATGGTCATATCTATAATAGAATGCAATATGTCTACGATGGAGCAGGGCGTAAAACACAAATCCTTGAAGACACAAAAGCAGGGGTGGCAAAAAAGACTATTTTATATGGTCCATTTGATCAGCCCATTAAAGTCATTGATGCACTTCAAAATGAAATGCACTTTAACTATGACTACGGTTTTATTAATGAATATCATCAAAAAGTGCTTAAAGCTGAGTCCACGGATCCTATAGGGCGAAAGACTATAATTATATATAATACAAGAGGAGATATAGATTCTATTGTACATAAAGACTCATTTGGGAAACTACTCTCTTCCCAGAAAATTTTCTATGATGCTGTAGGAAATAAATGTCGTGTAGTCGATGATGTGGTGATAGACGGAAAAATCGAAAAGAAAATTACAACAGCATTTACTTACAGTTCAGTAAATCAGCTTTTATCCGTAACAGAGGCTCTTGGATATCCAGAAGAAAAACATCTCTATTATCAATACAACGCATTAGGTCAATTAGACTGCGTCACAAAGTCAGATGGTGTCCTCTTACTCCATAAGTATAATGCTTTAGGCTTGCTAGTATTTTATGGGTCGAGTGACAAAACGATCGGCTATAAATATTCCTACAATCGACGAAATCAACCTATTGAAGTTGTAGATATAAAAACCAATAAGAAAACATCCTTGAAGTATGATACTTATGGACGTTTGACTAATGAAACTTTAGCTAATGATTTGTCAATAAAATATAAATACGATCGTTCGAATCGTCCAATACAATTAACTCTCCCGGATGATACAGGAATCGAATATACCTATGACGCCATGAATTTAAAAGGAATTCATCGCACAAAAAAAGGAAAGCGATCTTATTTCCATTCATATCATTCTCATGATTTAAATGGGCATGTCACAGAAATGCATCATGCAGCGCCATTTAAAACTCAAACAGACTATGATATTTTAAAGCGTCCTGTCAATTTGACTAATGGCATTTGGAATCAAACAGACACAAAATATGATTCCACAAGTCGTCTTGTTAGCTACAAGACAAATGATCCTGTTGGAAAGCTGTCTCATGAATTCACATACGACTCTTTAAATCATCTAATTCAGGAAAAGGGGAATATAGGACGAAATTATTCATGTGATTCATTACATAATAGACTTCAATTAGATGGAGAACCTTATAAGCTAAATAGATTACATCAAGTAGTAAAGTTTCGTAATTGCAAATATATATACGATCGAAATGGCAATTTATGCGAAAAACGTGATGGAAATAAAGTCACAACATATAATTATGACGCCCTAAATAGACTCGTAGGGGCTACAACACCAAATGGTCGGGTTGAATACACTTACGATGCTTTTAATCGCAGACTATCAAGCATTGAGGACGGAAAGACAGTTCGGTATATTTATCAAGGTCAAAATGAAATAGGTCTTGTTGATCCAAATGGAATTATATTAGAATTAAGGTTGTTGGGAACAGGATTAGAAGGGGAAATTGGTGCTGCAGTTGCAATTGAACTGGAACAAAAATTGTATATTCCTGTGCATGATTTTAATGGTCATGTTGTCTGTCTAACGGATGAAAAAGGTGTTGCGGTAGAAACATACCGGTATTCCACTTTTGGCGAAGAACAGATATTTGGATCTTCAGGTGAAAAATTACTGGAGTCAGCCATTAATAACCCCTGGAGATTTTCGAGTAAACGTGTCGACAAAAAAACAGGTCTTGTGTTTTTTGGAAGACGTTATTATGATTCTGGATTAGGCAAATGGATAACACAAGATCCGGCTGGTTACATTGACGGTCCAAATTTGTATGCTTATTTACAACACGCACCCATAGGTAAAATTGATCCATTTGGGTTATATAGCGTAGATACAGCAGACAGTGGATTAGCATATAACGATTCTGTTAATACCAGTTTTAATGCTCCATATCATCCACTGAAAGATGCCTTATCGGATTCAGGAAATGAAGGGCATGTAAATGATATTCAAGCAGGAGATCCCTATAAACCTGTTCCAACGGAAGATAAAAGATTTTTCAGAACATGTAGAAATTATAGGCATGGCGATTTTCCACTTATTCGTGGTGCGATATTATTTGTGAATGGAATAGGTAATTTTTTTAAGGATGCACTAGAGTCAGCGGAACAAATATCGAATTCAGGTAATGGATGTCAGGTTCACTTTTTTCATAGCGTAACGAAGGGACCATTTGCTGATTTATTAAGATGTGCGATGGAGCTTTTTTTCCATGCCGAGACTGAGAGGGTTTTAAATCTAAGAAATACTCTAGATTCAATTTTTAGCCGTTTGGGATCAGATGAACTTATGTTACTTGAATGCCATAGTGAAGGGTGTATCATTACGCGTAATGCGTTAGAGGGATATCCTGAAGAATTGAGACAGAGAATTATTGTTGTGGGATATGCGCCTGCGGCTTATATTGATAGTAATCTTGCATATAAAGTTTACCATTATAGAAGTAGTAGAGACTTTGTTCCTCATCTTGATTTTTTTGGAGCAGCGAGATGTAAAAATACAACAACGGTTCTAAAACCTCATAAAAATGCACCTTGGTTTGATCACTCAATTAATAGTCCTACTTTTGATAGTGTTAAGGATTTTCATACAAACAGATTTATTAAAGAACAATGTGGAGGAACTCCTTGGGTTCTTTGAATGCTTTAATTTGTATAAAACACAAGAAAGGTAAATAAAATTTATGCGAAGATATTTACTCACATTAACCTTCCTATTATGTTGTTTTTCTACTCTTTCAAGTTTTTCTTTTTTTTCGAAGAAAAAAAACCATACACAAATTGCAGATCAAATCACTAATAAAGTAGCACCATATCTTGCAAAAAAACATAATATGGAGTGGATCGGTAAGGGTGGAGGCATGATGGGCTGTGTTTATATGATGTCTCTGTCATATAAGATATATCAACCTTTGGATCAAGAAAATGCGAGGCGCATTTTAGTTGATTGCACAGAAGTATTTTTGAAAGCTATTAATCAAGATGAGGAAATTCGTCCATACTTAAAAAATTATCCTTTTACAATTGAAAATGTCGAAATTACGTTATTCAGTTCGTATCCAAATGGACAAAATGCTTACGACCCTTATGTTGCTGTTGCAACGACAGAAAATCATAATGTTGTTTTTTATACAAAATCTCCTAATAAAAAATATGGATATAATTCTGAATATGAAGAACCATATGCAAAGGCTCTAGAAATAGTTAAAAGCGGCATTATTCAAAGTAGAAGTTCTCAGAGTGCTGTGAAAGGGTAAAAGAAATTAATTCCTTGAAGGTAAGCGTCAAATCTAGGCATGTAGACAAATATGGCGCTTCATAACAAAGCGAAAGAGGACTTTCGCACTCCAAACGCTTTGCGTAGCTTTAAGAAATATTTATGCTACAGATTTCCAAAGATACGCGTAGCGTTTAGTAGGTAAGGGGCAGGCTTTCGCCAGCCCCTCCCTGTTATCGCAATAGGGTTAATTCCCTATATTTACCGGCATGCATTTTTCTTGCACCGGGCGG